>JAUTCQ010000021.1 GCA_030673845.1 Verrucomicrobiota bacterium JB022 | reverse complement strand
CGCGGCACCCGCACGCGACCCAACCCGTCCTGCTTCAGGATCTCCAACTCGGCCTCACTCATAGATGTCATACCTCCAAACCTATGACATCTATGATACATCACGCTAGTCAGACCCCACGGTGCTTGGAGTGACGCTTACCTTGATCCAGCCAAAGAGGTTTTCGACGCGCTTGCGGATGCGTTGGCTGACGCGGTAGCCGGGATGGCGAGTGGTGCGCCCGTCGAGCCCGGGGGTCTTGCGGCCCTTGATCTGCGCCACATGCGGGGCGATCTCCGCGCTAGCGGCAGGCGCGCACAAACTGCTGGTTATGGTAGCCGCGGTCCGCGGCGACGGTGCGGGGATCGGGTAGTGTCCAGAATTTTTCGCACTTTGGTTTTGGCTGCGCGGGAAGGTCGTGGATTTGTTTCGGTTAGGGGTATGCGTCCGGCGCTCGACCCACTGTTGCTGCTGCAGCCACCGTGGTAACCTACGTGGATGGATCCAACCGAAACGGATGTGGTGGAGGACGCGAGCCGTCGTGATGTGCGTGGGCGGCGTCGGGTGGATGCGGCGGAGCGGGAACGTTTGCTGGCGGAGCTGGGGCAGAGCGGTTTGACGCTGCGGGCTTTTGCGGCGCGCGAAGGGCTCAACTACCACACGCTGCTGGGTTGGCGGGCGCGGTCGAGCCGGGCGGGCCGGGATGCCGGGTCGTTATCGGCCGAGGCCGGGACGCCGAGGAGTTGGAGGTGCGTTTGGGTGAGGGGATGGTGGTGTGGTGCGCCTCGGCGAGGCAAGCGGCGGAGCTGCTGAAGGCGTTGGGGTGGCGATGCTGAACCTGCCGAGCCAGACGCGGGTGTTTTTGGCGGTGGAGCCGGTGGACTTGCGCAAGCAGTTTGACGGGCTCTGGGCCGTGGCGCAGCAGCAGCTCGGCGTCGACCCGTTTGGTGGAGCGTTCTTTGTCTTCCGTAACCGGGCGTGCAACCGCCCCTGAAGAAGACGCTCTCCCGTGCTGCCGCTATAGTCTGTCATGGCTTTCGCTCCTCACTCTTCGTCCCCTGAGATCCCCAACCTCGTCGCCCTAACCGGCGCGGGCATCAGCGTCGAGAGCGGCCTCGGCACCTTTCGCGGAGGGGACGCCCTCTGCTCCAGCTACTCTTTTGAGCGGAAGATGACGCGGCAGGTGTGGGAGCGGGACCCGGAGGTGGTGTTGGAGCTCTACAACCGTCGGCGGGCCGAACTGGAGAAGGTGCAGCCGAATGAAGCGCATCGAATCCTAGCAGAACTGGAGCAAAGGTATCGCGTCACAGTTATCACCCAGAACATCGACGATCTCCACGAGCGCGCGGGAAGCTCGAACGTGATCCATCTACATGGAAGCCTCTGCCAAGCGCGTAGCGTGAAGGACGAGGCCCACGTGGTTGATATCGGATACCGTCCCATCTACCTAGGCGACCTCTGTCCTGCCGGTGGGCAGCTTCGCCCGAATGTGGTGTGGTTTGGTGAGAATGTCCTTTATCTGCAGGAGGCAGCCGAGGCCTTTAGCCGTGCCGACCTCTGCATTGTCGTGGGAACGTCGTTGCAAGTGCAACCGGCTGCGGCTCTGCTCGATTTTCTGCCTGACGAAGCTAGGGTCTACGTAGTCGATCCTTCGCCGCCACGCCAATTCAAGGAAGGTCGCAAGATGCGCCTTTTCAAGAGCAATGCCGTCGCTGGCATGCGTGAAATCCGGAACGAACTCGACCGCCTCTATCGTGGTTGACCTCACGTCGGGTGGATTCAAATGAGCTGTGCTAATAATCAAACCCTAGGTTAAAAAAGGTGAGCGGATTGGGTGACAGTCTTCTTCATTCTGGTTATGTTTAGAGCCATGGCGAATTCTGTGCGCAAATCACCTTCTACTGGCATTACGACTGCAGACTCTGAGAAAGAGGATAAACGCACGTTTAACCGAACGCTTCGCCGCGTTAACCGCCAGATCCTTAAGGCAGATGGGGATCGCGAGCGGCTTAAACAGGTCAAAGAGGTTTCAGATCCCTGGGCAATGGCCAAGGATGGCAAATGCAGGTTCGATCCCATTGAGGATCGACGTTTGCTGCGAAAATAAAGCTACAGTGATTTCCCTCTTATAGGCACGCTGTGAAGACAACCCGAATGAGCTCAAGTGGCGCCTGGTACCTCGTGCGCACTCCTGAGGGCTGGCGCGCCTGGACGGTCCGACAGGATGAGGTCGGAGGCGAAGAAGACACGGGCCACTACATGATCTGGCCGGGTATGGCCAAAGCGCTTGCTCAAGGCTGGAGCGCGGAACTGGGTAAGCCTTCGGGTGAGTTGGGGCGACAGCTTCTGGACTACCCGTGTGCCTTCCCACGAGGGCGGGTGGTCGTGAGCTCTGGTGTCGCCACCGTCTACTCTGGACTGGAACCGCAGGTGGACGCGATGCGCTCGGCCATTGAAGCAGCCTTTGGCAGCACCGGTCACGCGCACTGGCAGTGGGATGAGCACGAACGTGTGATTTCAGAGGACAAGCGCGCAGTGCAAGAACTCCTGCGCCTCTCGGAAGATTGGCCCAGCGTCGATGTGGCGGATCTCTTCTCGTAGAACAGAACGAGAATTTGGATACGCTAATCGACTGTAACTGAGCCGCCAGTTTGTTCGCGGGCAAGGGTGGAGTGTTCGGATGGCCTCCGCATCCGCTCCCGGTCTGTCCGGAACTTGTCCGGCATTTTGGAGGGTACCTCGGTGCTCTTCGGTGCCTCTCGATGCTCTTTGGATGTGGTCCGGCTTGGGCGAGAGGGGAGCCGAATATGTCCCTTTCTTGGCCATCCATGCGTCCTCGATCGCACATAAGCTCTTCGCTGCCAACAGAAAAGGAGAAGGCCCGTTTCCTTTTGGGAAACGGGCCTTCATGGGTGCAGGGGCTGGATTTGAACCAACGACCTTCAGGTTATGAGGGAGAGGGCGGAGTGTTGATAGTCAGAGGGTTGCAGTAGGCTGATCTGGAGTTTGGACAAATTTGGGACGTTTTTCCTCTGACGGCAGATTCAGTGTTAAGCTATGTTCTAGGATGTTCAGATGTGTCTTAGCGGAAAGTTACAATGTGAACGTAGGGGATTGTATAGGCAATCGGTTCGCTTCAATAAAGTCAGTTCGGTTGACAATGGGAGCTACGACTCCCATTAGTACAAAAGCTCGATTTTTTCCTGCCGCAGGCTGATGTGACTTTATCGAATCTATTAATAGAAAACTATGGGGCGAGGTTTTGGATGCTACCCTCTCGTTTGCTTTGCTCGAAGAAGGTGAATTTGAAGGATACTGCTTCGATTTGCAATTTTCTTTGATCCTAATTCTGAAAAGCACTCGATCGGACGATCAGTTCTGTTCCTTACCAAATGATAGTGGACGGTCACTGAGCATAACCTAAGACGCTGACTGAAAAGTATGGGTCCGTCCTTGCGTCTAGTAGAAATAGTGATCGTTTGAAGTTAGGAAAACTATGATCGGATTGTGAAGTAGGATGAGGTTGCTAAGGTTTAAATTAAATTGTTAATGAGCGTTAAAGTCAGTGTGTTTTCAGAAGAATGCATGCTGCCTCTTCTTGAGGACGCGGGTATCCAAGTGCATTTCTATCTGATGGTTTAAAGTAGTCACTAAAGATATTCTCGATGGAATCTAAATTGCTAGTCGATCGTAGTTTATTTAAACAAGTAGCAATGCCTGCCTTCGATGGGGGCCGAAGGCAGGCGGGCGGGTGTTTTGCGAAAAAAAACTTTAGCTTCGAGTGCTGTATCATCTACCTTGAGGGCGGCTGTGGAGGCATTTTTGAATACCCTTTCTTGTTGGGAGTATAAACGCTGGAGTCGTGCTTCTTGATCAGATTCTGATCTTTCAGTTCTTTGATTTCTTGCCCGAGTTTATTGATTTTTTCCTCGTATTCATCAATTTGATAGCACTTTTTTTTGTAGTCTTTATAGAGCTCAATGACTGTTTTGGGATCCTTGCAGAGCTTCCGTACGAGGATCTCAGATTTTTTCCGCTCAATCCATTCGTGCCGAAAACACCCATGTAAGTCCTGTGCGTTAAAGTTTGAAATTGATGCTAGCAGGTAGCCATCTACAGCCATCGCTAGGGTGTAGTCCACTGGAAGCCTACCGTCAGCCAATCGATCAGCCATGAATCGACGAGCATGTTTTGCTTCTTCTTCACTAATGATCCCAGCATCCAGCATGCGAAAAGTTCCAATAAGGCCGTGGCCGGCGTGCCGTAGGCCCTTCCGGCCTACACCTTTATCAGGATGAAGTAGCTCCTTATCTCGAGATACTACAGCGTAGATTAGGTGAAAGTGAAGGCAGCCCTCCCTTGTATGGCATTGCCCCGCTAGCAAATCGTAAGGCGTCAGGCTTTTAAAGCTGTCCATTAGGATTTTCGTTAGTCCAATAAGAGGATCTTTAAATGCAATGCCCTGTCTGTCCAGTGCAGAACATGTTAAGGCTATGTCCGGGGATGTAGTGATCGCCAGTTGTTTGATGGGACCTTTGTGTTTTCTCAGCTTCCCTCTACTGTCATCTCTCCTAGCACTGTAGTATTTTTCTCTAGCATAGAATTCTTTGCTGAGGAAGGTGAAGTGCTCTTCTGGTGTCATAGGATGGGTGTCGGCGTGGAGACTAAAACCATTCTGCACGGACGGGAACTGGACTTGTCCGAAGTTCGGATCAATGGCTTCCAGGTGTGAAAGGCGCTCTCGCACCTCTCGGGAATCAGCTTGATCTTTTTCGTGCACGGCCGAGTTGGGATGCAAGTGTAGGATTGCCTTTTTTGTGTTGGGGCTAGTTGTTATTTTTCCTTTTTTCTTCATCCATAAAGTATATCCGATTTTTGCATCTGATGAAAAAGGCGCTGGATGCACTTTTCAAAAAAAAAGCACCTGCTAATTGCAGGCGCTTTGTCTGGATACGGAAGGACTGTTTCGTATCTACGTTTTTCGTATTCGCTGTCGCTGCTGTAAAAGCCCCCTCTCCACGAGGATAGATTGGTGTGTCGCGTATACTTCTGCAGGGGTAAGTTTCTGCAGCATTTGATCGACTAGCAACTCGGTGAGTTTGTCATCTGGCTGGAGCATCAGCTCTGCTTGATGCTTGCGGAGGTTCTCTACTAAACGTTTAGCGAGGTCAGCCAGTCGGTTCTCGGGTTCAGGGAACATTTTGAGTGAATTTGGCATGTTTGGAGATTATTCTCATACTATTTTAGCCTCTGGATGCTGCACATGTAACCTTTGTTGCGAGATTTTTGTTTAAAAAACCTAAAAGATTAAACTTTTTTCTGCTTGCCAGCTAGATGTAGAGCTTCGACTAGCGAACGCTAATCTCGTAGCTAAGGCTGAATAGCTCTGGTGAGATGGAATTTGGTTATTTACATCGTCTGCTCCAGCCGCTGCTTTACTGCCCGCCAAGCCGGAAACATTTGTTCTAGCTGGTTGTAAAATGCTTTTCCATGCCCCGGATGTACCAAATGGCAGATTTCATGCGCTACTACGTAGTCGATGCATATGGATGGTGCTTTAACTAGTTCAGGGTTTAAGGCAATTCGTCCTGACTGGTCTGAGCTGCCCCAGCGTTTTGGCATCACGAGGAGCTGAAGGCGTGGGGTAGGGAGCTGCCGGTGTATGCACCAGGAATCCCACCGACGAATCCGAGATTCAAAGTGAAAATGAGCTTTCTCCCGGTACCACCCAGTTAGTAGACGCTCGACCGCTTGTGGTTCGGTGGATTTGGAGGTTATATGAAAGTAGGAGCCTTTAAGTTTTACCGAAGGTGTTGGGCCAACGTCCACCTTGAGACGGTATTGCTTTCCAAGATATCGGTGGGTAGCGCCACTTTGATACCGCAGGGGCACCCGGTTTCGATTCATTTCTTCAAATTCGTGGCGCTTTCGAATGATCCACGAGCGCCGATGCTCTACTCGCTTCAGTATTTCTGCTTCTTGTGCATCTACTGGGGCCACTAGTACAAGATCCCCGTTGGGCAGCACGCTAATTGCCAAAGTCTTGCGTTTGGAACGATGCAGCTGTGCCAGCCCGACAGCCGTTTCGATCGTTTCAGGATCAGACATCTTGACGGCTACGTGCAATCTGGATGATGGAATCGATAATTGCATCCAGCTCATCGTCCTCGAGGTGGACTTCTTGTGTATTTTGTATGTCGAAAAGAAGGTCGTCCAATTCGTTTCTCATGCGATTTTGGGCATCCATGTTATCCCTCCAGCGCACTACCGCATGACGTAGAACAATTTCTTCAATTTCACAGGCTAAGTTCGCCATCAAGCTTCCATTTTTGTCGCTGCTAGATGCGTTGGAAACCGATTCTTCTTCTGCCGTTGGACGAAAGCCTGACAAGTGTGGTTGTAGTCGATCTTGAAGAGTTCCATAAACGGCCTTGGCTAAATCCCGTTCTTTTAGGATTTCCGGCGTATCATCTCGTCGGCCTTGACGTACTTGTTCCAGGATTTCAACAACTCGGGAGAGATATTCTGCTTCATAACGACGATCATCCCGATATTTGTCTATCGTTTCCTGAAGTAAGGCAGAGAGTTTTCTGTAAAGAAACGGATCTTCGTCCATTTTCTCAGCAATTGTCTTTTTAATCCTGTTTGCGATGGTGTCGGCTTTTGCGCGGGGGGACTGGACTTTGTCCACCTCTGCTTGGAATGCCTTACGCTCAAAAATGTTCACTGGATCGACAACTTGAATGACCTCGTCGGCTTGAACAAATGTGCTGAGCATTTTTTGAATTTGTTTTTCATAGTCCCGATAATCTACCTCTTCTGCGTAGCGCAGCTTGGCCGAGGCCCGGAGGGACTGAAAGAATGCAGCGTCTTTCTTGTAGCGTTCGACTGTTTCGGGGTTTTCGTGGCTGAGCCAGTAAAGCGTCGAGAGTGCCGCCTTGAGGAGGCGGGAGAATTCTGACAACCGGACGTAAAACTTTTCCCGGACAAGCTCGTCTTCGAGGATCTGGATGTAAGCCTCATCGTCCGCCTTATTTGTGACGGTCCGAAAAAGATCCCACAGCGCATCTCGAAGGGTGGGGAGGCGCTTTAGCTCATCGCGCACATCCTGAAGGGCTCCGTCCAAATCCTGCTGGTGGAATTTCTCCCCCAAGGAGCTATAGAGTTCCAACGCGTCATGCAGTTGCGTGATTACCCCAAAATAGTCGATGATGTAGCCGAAGTCTTTTCCCGGATGCAGGCGATTCACGCGGGCAATGGCTTGCAAAAGCGTATGCTCCTTTAAATTCCGGGCGATGTAGAGAACTACGTTTCGGGGGGCGTCAAAACCGGTAAGGAGCTTATCCACGACGATGATGATTTCTGGATCGTCTCCATGTTTGAAGCTGTTGATGACATTACGGTTGTATTCTTTCTCGTTCCCGTGCTTCGCCATCTGGTCCTTCCAGAACTTCATTACATTCTCATCGGCAGGATCTTCACCGTCTCCTTCCCGCTCGTCTGGGCCGGAAATCAAAACTTCCGATGTGACGCCGCAGAACTGGTCCATGAAGCGCTTGATCATCAGCGCTTCTTTTTTCCCCGGCGCAGTCAGTTGCCCTTTGAAACCGGTTCCCTTCCAGGTCTTCCGGTAGTGCTTGGCTACATCGTGAGCGATCAGGTAGAGACGGCTTTCCAGGCGGTTGAGTTCGTTCCGGGAGGCAAATTTGCGTTTGAGGTCGGCCTTTTGTTCGGGAGAAAGCCCTTCAGCCATCTCATCAAACATGCGGTCGACGGCTTTCTGATTGACCTCTTGCATGATATGACGGCCTTCGTAGAGGAGAGGAACTACCGCCCCATCATCGACGGCATCCCGAATCGTGTAGGCCGGATCGATGAAACCACCGAAGCGTTGGGCGGTATTTTTTTCCACCTTCATCAGTGGAGTGCCGGTAAAGCCCAGAAAGCATGCGTTGGGCAGCGCCTTCTGCATCCGGATGTTGGCCTGACCGTATTGGGAACGATGGCTTTCATCCACCAACACGAAAATATCCGGGTTCGGGTTCTGGAATTTGTTATTGGCGTTGGAAGCTGCCCGAAATTTGTCGAGCACCGTAGTCACCACGGGGACACCGTCGTTGGCCAGCAATTCCAGCAGGTGGCTACCCGTGCGGGCCATCAGGGGCTCTTTGCCACATTGCACGAAAGTCTTGAAGATCTGCTCATCGAGGTCCACTCGGTCGGTTACCAATACAATGCGCGGGCTGGGAATCTGGGTGTCCAGAGCCAAGGCCTTGCCGAGCATGACCATCGTCAATGACTTGCCCGATCCCTGGGTGTGCCAGATTACGCCTCCCTTGCGACGGCCTTCCGTGTCTTTTTGCCTGACGCGCTCGAGCGTTTTTTTGATCGCAAAATACTGTTGGTAGCGCGCCACTTTTTTGACCGTGCCCCCTTCATCAAAGACGACAAAGCCTCGGGCAATGTCCAGCAGGCGCTCGGGCCGGCAGAGGGAATGGAGTAGGGCGTCTTGGCCGGTGACTTCGCGCGCCCCGTTGCTGGCCAGATTTTCGAAATACTCCTTAGCGTAGGCAAATTCACCGCTGAAGAGCTTCTCATGTTCGGTCAGCCGAGGTGCCTGATTGATCAGGACATGAACTTCTTTTGAGACATCGTAGAGTTCCTTCCAGGCGCTCCAGAACTTTTCCGGCGTGCCGGTGGTGCCGTAGCGGCCCTCCTCTTTGTTTAACGCCAAGGCTAAGGTAGCGTAGGTGTAGAGCTGCGGTATCTCCTCCGGCTGCCAGTTGCGGATGTTTTGTTTGATGGCAGCTTCCAATGAATGCTTTTCGTCCCGGCGCTTGCATTCGATCACGACAAAAGGAATCCCGTTGACGAAGCAGACGATGTCCGGGCGGCGGGTGTCCTGGCTGGCGGTGCGCGCCACCCGGTATTCTGTGGTGACGTGAAAGACGTTGTTGCGCGGGTGGGCCCAGTCGATGAAGTGCATGGTGTAGCCCTTCGTCACCCCTTCAATAGTTTGGTCGACACTCGTGCCCAAGTTCAGCAGGTCGTAAATTTTTTCACTGGTGCGGCAGAGCCCATCGTAGGGCACCTCGGCCAGACGTCGAATTGCCTCCTGAACAGCTTCATCCGTAAAATACTGCTCTACGCCCTTGCTGCGGACCCGGTTGAGGCGCTTCAACTGCTTGGCCAGCAACCCTTCGAGCAACACATTGCCCAGCCGACCCCTCCGCTCCAGCGCCACTTCTTCCGGGGAAAGGTAACTGTATCCCATCGCCTGCAGCACCTGCACGGCGGGAATCTGGCTGCTGTGAGACTCGAGGAAAGAGGGGGTGGACATAATTTTGCTATCGGTAAATGTCTTCTGTAAAGAACTTGAGGTGGTGTAAAGAGCTGTTGTCGCTGTAATAATGATGCACTCGCCATTGCCAACTGCCTATCTGATGGATCCAATTAGCCCAATATCGTTTTTGCATTTCTTGTGAAACACCTGCGCGCTCAGCATACTGCTGGAAGTCGCTTCTACTTTCGAGGAGCAGAGTGGCGCTACGCATCAGATCGGGGCTTGCAGCAAATTGCGGGGGAATAGAGAAATGACGTGGTTCATTTGCTGCTTCAATTTTTTCACCTGATTTTAAGGCAGCAATAAACTCCATCCAGGAGAGCATTAGATAGTGGCTGGAGATGCTAATTTTGAAGCTATCGTCGTCGCCAAATGCCAGCTTTACCCATCCAAATACATCCGGGAGATTGTATAAGTATTTCCAAGCTGTGCTACAGCTTTCTCCCAAAGATTTTGGCCAGCCTATGATGTTATTTAGGAGAAATAGGGGAGAAGTCTCGCTTGTGTGTCTCTTTTGTACCCTTTGAGATACTAGATCCATGGCAAGTCCTGCCCTCTGGGTTCGGGTAAACATGGCACCAGCCAAAGCTTGAAATAACCAAGTTGCAGTTTCAGGAAGATATACAAGAACCACGAGGCCGCTATGTTCCCAACCTCGTGGATTAAGGAGGTCCATGATCAGTGAGTTGTGGCGCGAGAAAGGTTCTCGGTCGGTGTCGATCCCACCAAGTGTGGCCGCAAAGAGCTTTTGATAACAGGACAGCCCTCTGGTGGCAAACGTAATTAAATCTCTCTCATTGTGTGGCGGGTTTTGCTGTGCGACTTCTCGCCATGTGGTTAACGCTTGATTGCACTCGCTCCTGTAGCCAGAAATCAGCCTTCGCCAAGATGCAGTGTCCCCTTGTTGCGCAGTTTGCAACCCCTTTGTGAATGCGCTTTCAGGAGTATCTGCGGTTCCAGCTTGTGCAGGGACTAGCTCTTGAACAGTAAGATGTGATTGTGGGCGCTGTCTGACCCCAAGTGGGGGCTTGGTTGGAGGAGGCTCCTGATGGAGTTTGCCAACGAGCGTCTCCAGATTTTCCTGTGCTTCATCACAAGTCTCAGACAGGTTAATTGCAAATCGAAGTCCCATCTTTTGTGGCATTCTGAAGCTGCCTTTTGCCTGGCGAATAACTGGGATAAACTTCGTGCTGCCCAAGTCCTCCATAAGTTCGCTCGTCACAATCATCGCTTCGTAGCCGGCTCCCCCCTTGCCATCGTCAGCTTTTTGGACATAAGTTTCTGTACAAATCAGCAACACCCGATCAGATTCGCGAACCCAATAATTCATGAAGGTCGAAAGATCTTCGCCCGGCTCGAGATCCCATTGATCAATGATTACATTGATTTCCTCGCGACGCAGCTTCTGTGCTAGCTCCAGCACCCACTGCTTGTGTGGTTTCGAGTCATGAGAGTAAGAAATGAAAACCGTTGGTTCGCGTTCGTCATTCATACCTTCACCCTCACCTTTCCAGTCAGCAGTTGTTGCATCAGCCCACGCTTCTGCTGTTCCAGTGCTTGGCGCTGGTTACGTAGAAGTTGAAGTTCAGAGTCGCTGGCTTCCAATATATCAGCAATTGCAGCTTGTTCATTCCGACTTTTGGGAATCGATATCTTTTCCTTCATGAAGTCCCGCATCACAAAGGTCATTTTTTCAATATGCACTCCATGACTACACGCGTAGGCTTGGTGCCAGAAGAACTTTAGGCGTGAGAGATAGTCTAAAAATCGGACCTCCAATTGTTCGGGATTCCTGGGAATAAGCACTTCATACGAGTCCGATACATAGCATCCGTCAAATTCCGTTTTAACGCAACCGAGCGCTCCATGGACGACTTGCATTTTTGAGATAAGGAAGTCGCCGGTATGGACACGTTTCATCACCTTAGTCTTGATATCCCGGCCGTGTAGTGCTTCCCGAAGAAATAACCCTTCTGCCCGCCTCCGGACACTGATCAGTCGATAAAGGTAATCATCATCAAATTCAACATATCGGTTCTGTTCCTGCATCAACTTCCCAAATGCCACCTTCCGCCACTCCCCCGTAAAGCCTGGCAGGCGGCGTTTGCCGGTCAGCAACTGTTGCATGAGGCCCTGTTTGCGGCGCGTTTTGGCGGCGATGAGAGTGTCGAGCTTTTCCAGCGCATCGTCCCACGCCCCCAGTATCTCGGCAATTTTCCGCTGCTCTGGAAGAGGAGGGAGAAGCGCAGGGAATTGTTTCAGCTGGGTGGTATTTATGCTCGCAAGATTTGTCGATTGCTTGGAGCAGGATAGAAAATAGGATTTGCCGTGATGGGCCTGTGTTTGAAGGGCCAGAAAGTGACGGTCTAGATAGTTCTCGTTAGCTCGTACGACAAAAACGTGGTTTTGGTGTACACAGTCAGGAATTGAACCATCCCAAAGAGCTCCACGCCCAAGTTTGTCGAAATCGCCACCTTCGGTTAGAAGGAGGTCCCCTTTTTTGACCCTGTAGCGTTCAATGGCAGACTCTGGCACCCCGATTCGTTTCAATTCGGTGGTGTCAATTCGTCCAGCTTGGACATTTGCAACTCTGAGATATGGCAAATCCACTAATTTACCCTTTCGAGAGGCGCTTTTTGATAACCCTGTTTGGATAACCGCTACATCTTCTAAAGGTCTGATTTTCCATCCATTCCTCATAGCCCCAGCTCCTTCAGATATCCCTCCATCTTGGCGCGGACGGCGGTCAGTTCGTCTTCCAGTCGACCGATTTCCGCTTTCACCTCGTTCAAGTCGATTTCCTCCTCTTCCTCGAAAGTGTCGACGTAGCGGGGGATATTGAGGTTGAAGTCATTGTCCGCCAGATCCTGCGCGCTAGCCCGGTAGGCATACTTCTCCACCGTTTCAAAGGCGCGGTAGGTCTGCACGATCTTCTCGAGGTGCGCGTCGCTCAGGTGGTTTCGGTTCTTGCCATCGTCATATTCGCGCGAGGCATCAATGAAGAGCACGTCGCCATGCGTCTTGCCGCGGTTGAAGATCATGATAGCCGCTGGGATGCCCGTGCCGTAAAATAGGTTGGCTGGCAGGCCGATGACCGCTTCCAGCAGGTTTTCCTCGATCAGTTGCCGGCGGATCTTGCCTTCGGCCGCGCCACGGAACAGCACCCCGTGTGGCACGACGACGGCCACTCTCCCGGTACCCTCGCGCGCCGTTTCGATCATGTGGGTGATAAAGGCATAGTCGCCTTTTCCCTTTGGTGGGAGCCCCCGGTGGTAGCGATTGAACGGGTCAGCCTCGGCGACATCCTGCCCCCACTTGTCGAGCGAGAAGGGTGGGTTGGCCACTACGATGTCGAATTTCATCAGCTGGTCACCTTCCACCAGCCGGGGATTGCGCAAGGTGTCGCCCCACTCGATGCGGAAGCTGTCCATGCCGTGCAAGAACATGTTCATCCGACAAAGCGCGTGCGTCGTGCCATTGCTTTCCTGCCCAAACAGCGCAAAGTCCCGCTCGTCCGCCTGCAAGCCCACTTTGATCAGCAACGAGCCCGAACCGCAGGTCGGGTCGCAAATGGTGTCACCCTTCTTCGGGTTCAGCAGCCGGGCCATCAGGGTTGAAACCTGCCCCGGGGTATAGAATTCGCCCGCTTTTTTGCCCGCATCCGAAGCGAATCTCTCCAGCAGATACTCATAGACATTGCCGATGACGTCTTCGCCACCGACGCGGGACGGCCGAAGGTCCAGCCGTGGGTCCGCAAAGTCCTTCAGCACTTGCTTGAGCCGCGCGTTTCGGTCCTTCGTCTGCCCCAGGCGAGAGTCGGAATTGAAATCAACTTCCCGGAACACACCTTCGAGTTTGGCCTTATTCGCCTCCTCGATCTGGTCCAAGGCAATGTTGATGCGCTCTCCGATATCGTCCTGATCCCGCTGGGCGTAGAGCGAGTCAAAGTCGGTACCCTCCGGCAGGATGAAGCGCTCCCGGCTCAGGCGGCGCTCCACGCGACGGAGGTCACCATTATACTCTTCCATGTAGCGCTCGCGATGGTCTTTGACCAGATCACTGATCGCTTTGACGAAGAGCATAACTAGAATGTAATTACGGTAGCCTTCAGGGTCTAGCACCCCTCTGAACGTGTCACAGGCAGACCAGGCTACCTGATTGATTTCCCCTTGAAGGTCTTCTTTGGACATAGCAAAAGCGTTACGAAATTTTATGGTGCCCAGATAGGGCCTGCTGCAAGGTTTGTTGCGTCAGTTGGTCGCGAAGCTCGACCAGTCGCGTTGTCAGGTGCTTCTCCTGCAGGCGAAGGCCATCTAGCGAGGCGAACAGCCGCTGGCGCTCGAGTGGCGGCAGCGGGATTCTAAATTGTGCGAGTGAGCGGGCGGAAAGTGCTCGAATATAAGTGCCTCGACTCTCTGCCATTAAAGCATCTTGGCTCTGAGGGAGGTTAAGGAAAAAGCGCAGGTAGGTGGGGTCAATCTGCCCAGTTGCGCAACGCACGACACAAAACTGGCTTCCGGCCACCGAGGAAAACTCGTCTTGAAAAACCGCTGCCGTCATGCGGGCGCCGCGTGCCACCACCACAACGTCGCCCGGCTTCAGTTCTGCTTTCTCGGCGGTCGAGGCCTCCAGCTTGATGAGCGTCTCTTGTGACCACTGAAGCACACCATCTGGCGTGACATCGCTGATCCGAAGAAGCCTATGCGTCCCCTCGGGATCGTGCTGCGAAGCATCCGAGCCCCGCAACGTTAACCCAAGTTGGATTTGCGCCAACTCACCCAGCTCTACCTGCGCGTATTTCATCTTCAGGCGGGGCTAGTGCTCCGTGTCCCGAATCGAGCTCGGGTCATTACCCGGCGGAATCGTGTCCTTGGAGCGAATGCGGCCCCCTCGGTCATGTGTGTTCAACTCCCCGCCGCCTTGGCGACGTAGCATATCCCGAGCAGCTTGCTCGGCATCTTTCTGCGTATCATGTAGGCTCGAAGGGCGCTCAGCATCCTGTCTTTTGTTGGCCCACTTTCCGTCGGGGCGGAGATACACGTGGCGATCTCGATCTTTACTCATGGTGTCTTGACTGAGGGTTGCGGAGCGGGCGCGGCACTCCTTGACTTCAGCCACCACGTCAGCATGCTCTTGGCTTCTTCACGACCTGAACTGCTTTCGTGGCGGTTCCACAAGAATACCTCGATGTTTACACGTCGGGGTATTTTTGTTTGCGCAGATGTAAGGATGTGATGTCTAGTTGAGAAAGTCAATGGTTTTTATCCGTCGCATGTGGATATGTGTTTCCTGCCGCCGCGGATGGGACGCTAAGGGTTGCATTGGGTCAGCGAACTACCTGTGCAGCGAGGGTTCCTGCCAAATCCGTCAGGCGGGACTCAAACTCGCGTGAGACATCACCTACCTCGAACTTCGCATGTAGCGCCTCATGTAGCAGTGTCCCGGCAAAATCCTCCAGAGACGCCAGCGCACTGCGTTTGATGACGATAAGTCCCCGATGAGGATCCCACACACCTTTTGTGACAAAATCTCCGGTTTGCCCCGGGCGCAGTGACTCTGCTATGCGGATCTGGCGCACAAGAGGCGGCCGCCCACCGATCAGTGCGAGAATTCTCCCTCGGTAACGCCAGACTGCAGCCTCAGCGGGGTCAAGAGATTTTACCGATACCCATTCGTATTCAAACGAATCGTTGCGCTGCTGCCAGAACACCGCCGCGTCGACGAGAGGGCGATTCTCGTAGTCGCAGGCCCCGCTGATCTTGTCTGCGAGCCGCTCTGGAACCTGAATGATCTGAGATCCTGAGGTGGTCGCAGCATCAATCAGATCGGGCCGTTCCTGGCACATTTGGCTGGTCAGAAACACTACATTCCCGTGGGCATTCAGAATCTTTACCGCGTGAAGTTGAACGGAGAGCCACTGCATCATCTCATCACATGCGAGGCCGCGGCTGAGGTTTTCGAGTTCCGCAGCAAGAGCCGATCGAACGGGTTTTGAATCGGATCGAAGCAGAATATCTTGCACACGACTGGCATATGCGCCGCGCCCTAGGCCCTTCCGCTCCCGATTCATTCCTTTTCGGAGTTCGGATGTAGCGGAGGTAATGTTGTAGCTGAATCTGAAATTTTGCTCTTCTCCGATCAGTAGTCCGTTGTAAAATATCTGGCCGCATTCACCCGATTTCGCGTACAAATCCCCGAATTGTGTGGTTGCGAGTGGTTGCTCTTTTCGGAACACGAGGAACATGCTCTTCGCCGCCTCCACCTCCTTATCGGCTATGCCCATCAGTCGACACAAAGTGCCTACTCGAGCAGGATCAGAAGGAGGAGCGATTGCCGCGTGCAGAGTTTCGTCATTGAAGCCTTCTTTCCGTCGGCGCAATAAAGATATATCACCGTGCTTGGACAGGAGTGATACCTGTGCACCACGCCGCTCAAAGGTTGCAAGAGCGTCCTTCAAGCCTACCCCAAATCGCCCAATTATACTTGGAGCAGCATGCTTCTCCGGACTCTCATTCTGGATGAGATGTTTGTGCTGAATGCCTCGTCCGCTATCCTGTATGCACCACACTCCGTCTTTAGTTTTGAAGATCGTCGGCATGTGAGTTCCAGTAAGGTGTGCCTCATCAAGAGCGTTGGCAATGAGCTCTCGGATTGCGTGTACGAGGTCCCAGTCTTCAAGAAATTTATCGATGTTAAGGTCGAAGTGCTTCATGGAAATCGCCATTTAACCGGTGGGTTCAAGTAATGCAATTCTGCGATCGGGAAATGCAGGCCATTGTTTAGCGTGTCTTCTTTGGACACCTACATATTTGCGCACGGGTATCCGTTTCGGTATCTTCTGCCTGACTCACGATTACGGGTTACGGTATGAGCGTCTTCAGGGGCATGTGGTTCTGGGAATAACAGAGGGGCTAGCTGGAGTGAGTGCAGATGAGTTGTGCTTGGCAGTCATCGAGCTCCCTTTTGCGGCTTGTCATAATCCATAGCTTAGCAGATTTTTGGAGCTATTGTAGATTTCGCGCTTTACATGGTAGATGAGTTATTACCTCGTTGTAACCATGTAATGGATTAATGAAGTTAGGATAGCACATATCGTTGAAAGATGGAGGACGAACATGCGGCCAAGTTGCAGCGCAGATAGGATCTGTTGATTGAAGTTTCGGTTAGGAATTGCTGATGCTTTTTGTGAAAGAACTGACATCTGATTCTGCTTGGCCAATACTGCAAGACGGGATATTGTCTACTCTCAGGAAAACTACAATCAGCATTAGAATGCTCCACGCTCGTTCTATCGTTTAAGATTAGCTTCCAGTTCTTGGCCGCATAATGCGAAAGCAGCGAGGACGTATAGCGGTGTTAATGAGTCGATTGCGTGTGACTTATGGGCGTGGCGCGAGCCCGAGGATGACGAACTTTGCGTCTGCTCAGGATGTAAAGCGTTGGTTCAGCGTCGAGGTGCGAGCCTGCCTTGTAGCCTACACCGCCACGTGCGTCCCACCCGATTCGCCTGAGGTGTAACGCCTTCCGTGGCCCTTAGCAGCGATGGCCTTGACGTGCGGGAATCGCCCTCAAATAGTGAACGGGTGTTCATTTAATTATGGGAGCGTCTTCACGTCAGTCGATGCCGGGTGTGTTGCCTGCGGTCGCCCAATTTCCGGGGGATCGGCGGGAGGCTTTGGCGCGGCTGCGCAGGCAGTTGGGGGAGAAGGTGCAGTGGGCAGGGGAGGCGCTGGAGCGGGATACTTTTGCCACGGGGATCGAGGTGCTGGATGAGACGCTGGGCGGCGGGCTGCCGCGGGGGGCGTTGACGGAGGTGGTGGCGGCGCCGGATTCGCGAGGGGCGCAGAGCCTGCTGGTGCAGGTGATCCGGGCGGCGCGGCGGGAGCGGCAGTTTGTGGCGCTGATCGATGCGCTCGATCGCTTCGATCCGGCGACGGCCGGAGCGGAGGCGTTGCCGCATCTGCTGTGGGTGCGGTGTCAGGAGGCGGCGCAGGCCCTGCAGGCGGCCGACTTGCTGATGCGCGACGAGAACTTCCCGGTGCTGCTGGTCGACCTGCGGGACGCGTCGGCGCAAGCGCTGCGTCAGGCGCACGCGACGCTCTGGTATCGCCTGCAAAGGGTGGGGGCGCAGCACGGAAGCGTCTGTCTGGTTTTCACTCCTCGGCCAATGGTGCCGAGCGCCGAGTTGCGGCTGGAGCTGAGTAACGCATCGCTTGGGCTCGCGAGCCTGGAGCAACCGCCCGGCGCAGTCCACGCCCAGCTTGAAGCGCAGGTGCTGCGGTCCCGACAGGCGGGCGGTCAATCTTCGCAATTCGCCGCCGGGTAAAGGAGCGCCATGTTTGCGGTAATCCATCTGCCCAACTTTGCCCTGCAAAGCGTGCTACGCGGTCGCCCAACAGCACGGCGGCATCCGGCTGGCGTGATCGACCGCTCGAGTCGCCAGTCGGTCGTGGTCGAGTGCAACGCCGCTGCCCGCCACCACCTGATCGAGCCCGGCATGACGGCCGCCCAAGCGCAGGCCCGGTGTGCGACGATCGAGCTTTCGCCGCGCAACCCGAACGCCGAAGCCACGGCGGCGCGCCTGCTACTAACGGCCGCTTGGTCGTTGACGCCAAGGGTGGAAGTGACGCAGCCCGGCCTTTGCACGCTCGACCTCGACGGCACCGATCAAGCCCCCGCTGCCCTGCAGGCCGCCGGCCAGCATATCCGCGACGAGCTGGCGCAGCTCTACCTCGACGGGCGCTTTGGCGTGGCCGCGACACCTGACCTCGCCGAACTCGTTGCCCGGGCGGCGGAGTCGGTGACCGTGCTGGCGGAGGGCCACCTGCCGCATCACGACTTCCTGCGGCAGACCCCGCTGACCTTGCTCGGCGGAACGCCCAAGCTGCAAGGCATCCTCGCCGACTGGGGGCTGTACACGCTGGCGGATTTCGCCCGACTGCCGCGTCACGAAGTGGGGCAGCGCCTTGGCCCCGATGGCCTGCTTTGGTGGGACCGCTTGGCGGGCCGCACGCACCGGCTTTTGCGTCACGCCGAACTGCCACCGGTCTACCGGGAATTCGTGGAGCTCGAGCACGTGCTGGAGACACTGGAGCCGCTGCTGTTCTTGCTGCAACGCCTGCTGGAGCAACTGTGTCGGCGCTTGGGTGCGGCGCAGCGCGTGGCCGAGGCGATGCTGCTCGAGCTGACGCAGGATCAGGGCGAGCCGTATCAGCGGCGTTTCCGCGTGCCTGAACCGACGCGCGACCCCGAACTGCTCCGTCGCCTCCTGCATGCCCACCTTGAAAACCTGCGGCTCGACTCGGCCATCACCGGGCTGGGCCTGCGCCTGAAGCCCACTCCCGAGCGCGCCCGCCAACGTGGCCTGTTTGAGACGGCGCTGAAGGACGCCTGGCGCTTTGAAGACACGCTGGCCCGGCTCAACGGGCTGGTCGGCTCCGCTCGCGTCGGTTCGCCGCGCCTCGAAGACACCTTCCGCCCCGACAGTTTCCGCCTGGAGGCCCTGCCGCGCGAAGTTCCGCCCGAAGATGCGAACGTCTCCGCACCGCCGCTGGGTCCTGCGCTCCGTCGATATCGTCAGCCGCTGCCCGTACAGGTCATCTTCACCGACGGCGAGCCGCGTCACCTGCAAAGCGAACTCTACGCCGGCCCTGTCGCCGACACCCGCGGCCCTTGGCGCGGCGGCGGCCAATGGTGGCAACGCGACCACCGCTGGTCCCGCGAAGAATGGGACGTGCAACTCGAATCCGGCCCTTGCCTGCGCGTCTTCTGCGACGGCGGCGCCTGGTTCGTTGAAGGGCTTTATGATTAATCTTTAGGCACAGGAGTTTAGGGAGTGGCAAGAGGGTTCGGAAATACATGAAGAGAGTCATCCGGTCCCGAAATTCATTCATCAACTCCTGTTACTCCTTTTAACTCCTGTTCAAATTTCCATGTCTTATGTCGAACTCCATGCCCGCAGCGCGTTCAGCTGGCTCCGGGGCGCTTCCCAGCCTGAGGCGCTGATCGACGCCGCGTCGTCCGCCGAATTGCCCGCGATGGCGCTGCTCGACCGCAACGGCCTCTACGGCACCGCCCGCTTTCACGCCGCCGGACAGGAAGAGGGCGTGCGGCCGCTGGTCGGCAGCGAACTGGTGATGGCAGACGGTTCTGTCTTGCCGGTGTTGGTGGCGACGCAGGAGGGTTATCAGGGCCTCAGCCGCCTGCTGACCCGGGCCTTGCTGCGCGCGCCGAAGGGCGAGGCGCAGGTGACCTGGGACGAGCTGCCGGAGTTTGCCGAGGGACTGATCGCGCTGTCCGGAGATCCACAGGAGGGACCACTGCGGCGGGCTTGGGAGCGCGAGGGCAAAGCGGGACTTGAGGCGTCCGTCGCGCGCCTGCAGGCGATCTTCCCCCACGACCGCTTGTGCATCGAGCTGCAACGCCACCACCTGCGCGGCGAGTCGGTCTGGAACCGCGTGCTGCAGGATGTCGCCACACAGACAGGGCTGACCGCCATCGCGACCGGCGGAGTCGATTATGCCAAGGCGGAAGGGCGGCGCGTGGCCGACATCTTTACCTGCCTGCGCCACCACACGCACCTCGACGCCGCGGGCACGCTGCTCAGCCGCAACTCCGAGCGGCATGTGAAGGGCGAGGCAGCCATGCGGCGGCTCTTTGCCGACTGCCCGGCGCTGGTTGACAATACCCAGCGCGTCGCCGATCGCCTCGAGTTCACGCTGCACGACCTCGGCTACCGCTTCCCGGATTATCCGGTGCCGGCGGGTGAGACGATGGACTCGTTCCTGCGCAAAGTGACCTGGTTCGGCGCATCCCAACGCTACGGCGGCATCAGCCCGGCCGTGCGGGCGCAGATTGAGCGCGAGCTGGCCCTGATCGCCAAGCTCGGCTTCGCCGGTTACTTCCTGATCGTCTGGGACATCTGCAACTACTGCCGCGAAAAGGGCATCCTTGTACAGGGGCGGGGCAGCGCGGCCAACAGCACCGTCTGCTACAGCCTCGGCATCACAGCGGTCGATCCGGTGGGCGGCAAACTGCTCTTCGAGCGCTTCCTCTCCGAGGGGCGTAAAAGCTGGCCCGACATCGACCTTGATCTGCCCAGCGGCGACCGGCGCGAATCCGTCATCCAGGAGGTCTACGAGCGTTACGGCCGACTCGGCGCGGCGATGACGGCCAACGTGATCACCTACCGGGGCCGCAGCGCGGTGCGCGAGATCGGCAAGGCGCTCAACCTGCCCGAGGCGCTGCTGGGCCGCTTCAGTCAGCTCTTCCACCATGGCGACTTCCAGCACACGATGGCGCTGAAGGACCATCTCGCGCAGGCCGGGATCGGCGCCGAGCACCCGCGTACGCCCGCGCTGCTCGACTGCTATCGGCAGATGTATGGCCTGCCGCGCCACCTTGGGCAGCATAGCGGCGGCATGGTGATCTGCCAGGGGCGGCTCGATAGCGTGGTGCCACTCGAGAACGCTTCGATGCTGGGCCGGACCGTCTGCCAGTGGGACAAGGACGACTGCGAAGACCTCGGCATCGTGAAGGTCGACCTGCTGGGCCTCGGCATGATGGCGGTGATGCAGGACGCGATCGAGCTGACGCGCGAGCGGGGCAGGGGCATCGACCTCGCGCAGATCCCGAAGGATGACCCGGCCACCTATGATCTGCTTTGCGCGGCGGATACGGTGGGCGTGTTCCAGGTCGAGAGCCGGGCGCAGATGGCGACCCTGCCGCGCATGCAGCCGCGCGAGTTTTACGACCTCGTGATTGAGGTGGCGATCATCCGGCCTGGCCCAATCGCCGGCCGACTAGCGCACCCTTACCTTGAGCGCCGGGCCGGTCGTGAGCGGCCCACCTTTATCGACGAGCGCTTGAGGCCGGTGCTGGACCGCACGTTGGGCATCCCGCTGTTTCAGGAGCAGGTGCTGCGCATGGCGATGATCATGGCCGAATTTTCCGGCGACGAGGCCGAGGAGCTGCGTCGTGCGTTGAGCTTCCACCGCAGCGAAGAGCGCATGAACCGCATCATGACGAAGCTGCGGCGCGCCCTGCGCGAGCAAGGCTACGGCGAAGACGTGGTCGAGGAAATGGTGAAGGCGATCAGCTCGTTTGCGCTCTACGGCTTCCCTGAGAGCCACGCGATCAGCTTTGCCCTCATCGCCTACGCCAGCGCCTACCTCAAGGTCCACCGCGCGGCCGAGTTTTACACCGGGCTGCTCAACAACCAGCCGATGGGCTTTTATTCGTCCGCCACGTTGATCCAGGATGCTCGCCGCCGAGGCCTGCGCTTCCGCGCACCGTGCGTGGTCGAATCACAGGCCGCCTGCACGATCGAAGACGACCACACGATCCGGCTCGGCCTAGACCGCGTGCGCGGGGTCAACCGCCAAGCCATCGAAGCCGCGCTGCAGGCCCGGCACGAAGCACCATTCCGCAGTCTCGATGACTTCAAGCGCCGCACCCGCTTTGCCCGCGACGAACTGCGCGCACTGGCGAGGGTGGGGGCGCTCAACGCGTTCTGCGGCAATCGGCGCCGCGCCCTCTGGGAGGTCGAGCGTGTGCACTCCCCCGGTGACCTTTTTGACTGGGCCGCCAGCCAGGCTAGCGGCCCGGACACTGCCCCTGAAGAGATCCCCGACCTCGACCCGCTGCCACCGATGAGCCCGCAGGAGCGCGTCGAAGCCGACTTCAGCGGGATGGGCATGACGGTCGGTCCGCACCCGCTCAAACAACTGCGCCCCGGCCTGCCGCCCCACATCTGGACCGCCGCCCGCCTGAGCCAGGGCCGCACCGGCCAACGCGTCACTGTCGCCGGCGCCGTCATCTGCCGACAGCGCCCCGGCACCGCCAAAGGCGTCGTGTTCATCAGCCTCGAAGACGAAACCGGCATCGCCAACTGCGTCGTCTACTCCAAGCTCTTCGAACGCCTCCGCCTCACCATCGTCTCCGAACCCTACCTGCAAATCACCGGCGAACTCCAGCTTCAGCACGGCACCATCCACGTCATCGCCTCCACCATCCAACGCCTCGACACCGCCGACGGCCCCGTGATGGTGTCGCACGATTTTAGATAGGAGTGAGCGGCCATTTAACCTGCTGTCGATTTCCGCCCAAGCAGCGTTCGATTTATGCGCCCGCTCTTCCGCTGGAAGGAGCGGGCGTTTTTCGCTGGGTGGTCGTCAGTCATCAGAGCGACTGCAATTGAGATGGCAAATAGCGGGAAAGAGATGAAGTTTAGAGACATCACTTTCATATGCCCCTGATGCCAATGCCCCTTCGTTCCCTCCTGATTTTAACAAGCTTGTTTCTCATGAACATTCTGTCTGCCGGCCCGGAGCTTATTCGAGATGTGGCGTTTCTTCCCGCTGGACGAGGTGAGACGCTCGACGTTTATCTACCGGTGGAGCGTTTTGATCGGCCGTTGCCTGCGGTGCTCTTGATCCACGGGGGTGGGTGGTTGCATGGAGACAAGGCTGAGGCGCGGACTGCTTCTATTGCCAACGATCTGGTCGAGGCAGGCTACGCCGTTTTCTCAACCGATTATTTGCTCAACGTCGGAGGACGTGATGAAGAAATTGTTTTGCGGATCACGGAGTTGGCGTGGCCGCAAAGCCTGTTGGATTGTGCTGCGGCGCTTAGCTTTGTGCAGACAAATGCGGAACGCTATCACATTGATCCGGATCGTATCGGCGTATTGGGATGCTCGGCTGGTGGGCACCTTGCGATGATGCTGGGGATTCCCTCCGCCCTCCAGGCGTGGAGCGAAGAAGAGGGCAACCGCGAGGCGTCATTTGGAAAGGTCGCCTGTGTGATCACTTCCTATGGAGTTGCCGACCTCCGGGGGCAGCGTTTGACGCCCTTTCCCGGATCGGAAGATGCCTCGGATTTGGCGCTCGAAGCGAAGGCCTCGCCGCTCCTTTACATTGGTCCGGATTCTCCGCCCTTTCTGGTGGTTCACGGGACGGCGGATAAAACGATCAACGTGGATCAGTCGCGTACTTTGGTGGAACGCCTGGCCGAGCTGGACGTTCCACATCGGTATGTGGAAATCGAAGGCGCTCCGCATTCGTTCGATCTCCGCCCGAGTGAATTGGATCTTCGACCAGTAGTTCTGGACTTCCTTGCAGAACATTTATCGGCCAAGGAATAGGTGCTGAGACCGGAGGCCCGGCTTTGGCCGCGGCCTTTGCTACGGAATTCGATCAAGCGTGGGCCGCCAAGGTCTTCAGATAGGCGAAGCTCTGGGCGATCGAATCGAACGGATTGCCTGGGCAGGAGTCCTGCTCGACGACGAACCACTGGCAGCCCGAGGCCTCGGCGGCTTCAATAATGGCGGGAACGTTCAGGTTGCCAGCGCCGACTTCAGCATACTCGATCTGGGCCTCGGAATTGATGCGGAAGTCCTTGAGGTGAATAATCGGCAGGCGTCCGCGAAGACGGCGGCACCAGTCGACCGGATCACCCCCGCCATATTGCACCCAATAGGTATCGATCTCGCCCTGGAGATTCCGGGCTCCGCTTTCCGCATAGATGCGCTCGAGAACCAGCCGCCCGTGGAGGCGACGAAACTCGTGTTGGTGATTGTGATACGTCAGCACCTGACCTGCCTCGGCGAGCACCTCACCAGCGGCGTCCAGTCGCTGGATCAACGCTGCGACGGAGGCTTCATCGCCAAAATCGATCCCCGCAGGGTAGGGGTAGGCCGTGATCGCGCAGTCGAGCGCTTGCAGCCGCTTTACGACTTCGGCAGGCCGTTCCAGAATGTCGGCGCCTGCCTCATGCGTAGCGCAGATCGTGAGGCCGTGGTCGGCGCAGATGGCGGCGATGTCGGGCTCGCAGATCACGCTCCGGTCGATCGCGCTGATCTGGACTGCCCGATAGCCGATTTCGGCCACCTTTAGGCAAGTTTCAATAAAAGCCTCACGGGTTTTGCAGTGATCCCGGAGCGTGAAGAACTGGACGCCGATTTGGTCGATTTGCATAGGTTTCAGGAAGTCTTGGTTGCCCAGGGGCGAAGTTTGAATGAGCGCGAGTTGTCGGCGAGCGCTTGAGCTTGCATCGAAAGCTCGGCCGCTTTGAAAGCGTGGGCTTGCGTCATGGCGTTCTCAGTTCGATTGAGGACGTCCAGGATGAGCTTGCCGAAGAAGGGGAAGCCGATGCGCTCGTGGCAGTCGATTTCCTGTTCCACTTCGTTGTTCACCAGGTAGATCTTGTCGCCACCATTGTCTTGGGCCACGTTGATGTATTTGCGGAGCTCCATGTAGCCCTTGTCGCCCAGAATGAAGGTTCGCCCGTCGCCCCAGGTGCGGGAAGCTTTGGGGTTGAACCAGTCCATCCGGCAATAGGCTGAGGCGCCTGTATCGAGGGTGAGGGTTGCTTCGCCGAAATCTTCGAGCTCGGGGTAGTCGGGGTTGCCCAGATTGTCCGTCCTCGCGTGGTGGATCACGGCTTCGGTGGCGCCGGCGTAGGCGAGGAACTGTTCAAACTGGTGCGATCCGATATCGGTAAGGATCCCGCCATAGCGGGCCTTCTGGAAGAACCACTCCGGGCGGCTGGCTGGGGAGAGATTGTGGGGCGCGAGGTTGAGCACCTGCAGCACGCGGCCGATAGCGCCGTCGCGGATGAGATCACCCGCATGCCAGGCTGCTTCATTGAGCAAACGCTCGGAATAGCAGACCATGTACTTCCGGCCGGTCGTTGCTACCTTCTGGCGGGCGGCAGCGAGTTGATCGAGTGTGGTGAAGGGCGATTTGTCCGTAAGATAGTCCTTGCCTGCCTCCATTACTCGCAGGCCGATCTCGCACCGTTCGTTGGGGATCGCAGCAGCGGTGACGAGCTGGACTTCCGGATCTTCGAGAATCTCTTCAAAGTGGTCCACAACCTTCGTGCCATTGGCGATGAACTCCTTGAGCGGCTCACGTTTCTCCCCCCGAGGTTCGTAGATGTATTTGCAGATGCCGCCCGCGTTGGCCAGGCCATGCACTTGGCCATAGATATGCCCGTGGTCGAAATGTGAGGCGGCGAAAACGAATTCACCGGGCTGCACCACTTTCCGAGCCCGCATTGCGGGCAGATAATTCATTCCGTCTTTGCTCATGGGGAGTTTGGGGAGTTGCAGAGTGGAGGATACACGAGAGAGGCGTTAGAAGCTTCCCGTAAGGTCCAGAACTTTACCGTCCGATCCCGAGGGCTTCTTTCGAAAGGTGGACGACTCGATCTTTTTTTTAGTTCGGCGGCATATGCTTGTGCGTCGAGAGGCACCGTCACCGGCTGGTCACGGATGGACGATAAGAGCATGGCGTTGCCGAGCTCGACGGAGCGTATACCCTCGCTTGCCGGGGCGATGAGCTCTTCCTGCCCAAGGATGGCCTGCGTGAAGTTGGCGAGGATGCCGTCGTGCTGCGGGCCTCTGCCCTCGACCGGAATTTCGATGTTCCACACTGGCGGTTTGGCAAAGCCCTCGGCGCTGGCGCGTGAAAAGGTGGCTGAGCTTACTTCGTTGCGGATGAAGCGGATGCAGTGCTCCTCCTCGACTATGATCTTGCCGTTTTCACCCACGATCTCGAGGCGGTTGGTGCCGGGCGCTTCGCCTGTGGTCGTGACGAATACCCCCTGCACGCCGTTTTCGTAATCGAGCAATGCCGTGACGGAATCCTCAACTTCAATCTCGTGAAAGCGTCCAAGCTGACAATGTGCGGTGACGCGTTGGGGCATGCCGAAGAGCCATTGCCAGAGGTCGAGCTGGTGGGGGCATTGGTTGAGCAGCACGCCGCCGCCTTCACCTGCCCAGGTCGCCCGCCAGCCGCCGGAGCGGTAGTAGCTCTCGCAGCGGAACCAGTCCGTGATGATCCAGTTCAGTCGCTGCAGCTTTCCGAGCGTGCCGTCGGTCAGCATCTGCTTCACCTTGCGGTAGCGTGGATCGGTGCGCTGGTTGAACATCGCAGCGAAGATCTGCCCGGAGTCGGGGCGATGAGCGGCGATCAGCTTTTCGCAGTCCTCCTTATGCACCGAAATGGGCTTTTCCACGAGCACGTGCAGACCGGCGTTGAGGGCAGCGATGCCAATGGTGGTGTGGCTGTAGTGCGGGGTCGCAATCAGCACCGCGTCGACTTTGCCACTGGCGATGAGCGCATCGGCGGAGGTAAAGGTGGCCAGCCCTTTGAAGGCTTCGAGCCGCTGTGGATGGGTGTCGGCAATCGCCGTGAGTTCAAGCTGGGGGATCTTGCCGTCCCGGACGCTCCGGGCATGCACACTGCCCATCCCGCCGGCCCCGACGATTCCCAGACGCACCGAAGATGGCTTGTTCATATGGTTAGCAGTATATTGCAGGCGTCGTGCATTCACAATGGACGATCGCGCCAGGATTTGCACTATTTGCGCATGGGCTTTGATTTGCTCGTCAGTGACGAGGTAGAGATCCGCAACATATGTGTCTTTGAAAACCCACCCGGATGGAGTTGGCGTTCTCCCGGGCGGCCGCATTTGAACCTCTGGATCGCTCTGGAGGGCGAGGGTGTGTTTTCGCGGGCCGGTGAGGAAATTCCCTTTCGGGCGGGCTCCGTCTTCCTCTTGCACCCAAATGAAGCCGTCGCCGGATGGTCTACCGGGCCAGGGCGAGTGGTGAACTTCACGGCGCATGTGGTATTGGGCGAGGGGCATCCCGCCTGGCCGGAAGCATACTTCGCTCCTCGGCCGCCGGCCCGCCTTCAGCCGGTCGCCTGGGTGGCACACTTGTGTCGCCACCTGTCGGAAACGTTCTATCTCGATCGCGAGGCCAACCGCGCGATTTTGCTGCAAGGTCTCCGCCTGCTGCTGGTGGGAATGGAGCGTGGCCGCCACCAGCGCGCGTTGGAGCCCGTCGAGCGCCGACTTCTGCGCATCGTGGAGCGTATCCGCCGGAATCCGGCGGCGGATTATTCCCTGGATGAGCTTGCGGCTGAGGCCGAGCTTTCCATTTCTCAATTTTCCCGTCGCTTCAAGACTTTTACCGGTTACGCGCCCGGCCGTTTCGCAATCGAAGAGCGGATTTCCCGGGCCGAAGCTTACCTGCTCGAAACCGACCTCACGATTGAAGCCATTGCCGAGCGCCTTGGATACCGTGACGTCTACTTCTTCAGCCGCCAGTTTCGACGCTTCCGTGGTTCGGCGCCGAGCGACTGGAGACGGCGGAGCGGCGAAAGATAGGGGAGGGCGGGAGTTCGCCTCATCTTCTGGCTCTCGCTAGTCTCCAGTGTGACCGGCGGGGAGATTGTTCTTGGGCCGGTGTCATCCAGATTGGGGCTCGAAATTGCCTCCAGTTATCGCCGTTACCCGAGGCGAAGCCGGCGTTTCCAGGTTTCACCCCTGTTGTTCGAGGGGTGCAAGGCCGTTGGCTGCCTTTGCACCCGGCGCTGGTTCCGCTGTCCGGGATTCTTGCTTCTCCGCGTCACTGTGTCTCCCGCTGATGCTCTTCGTGAGCCTCCCATTGCACTCCCCACTACCCCTATCATGACCTGGATCCTTCTCATCAGCGCCCTGGTTTTCGCGCTCGCCTTCCGTTGGTATGGCCGCTTTCTCGACCGCCGCTTCCAGATTCTGCCGGCGCGCAAGACTCCCGCCCACGTGCAGCAAGACGGGGTCGATTTTGTGCCTTCCCGCGCCAGTGTGGTTTTCGGGCACCATTTCTCTTCAATTGCCGGTGCTGGGCCCATTGTGGGGCCGATTCTGGCCGGGCTGTATTTTGGCTGGGGGCCCACCTGGATGTGGATTCTGCTCGGGGCGATTTTCGTAGGGGGTGTGCATGATTACGGGTCGGCGTTTATCAGCGTGCGCAACCGTGGCAAGACGCTCGCCGAGAGCGCCCGGAGCCTGATTGGGCCTACCACGGGCAACCTCATCCTGCTGTTCGTCCTGTTGACGCTGATCTACCTGATCGTGGTCTTCCTCGACTTGACCGCCGCCACCTTTGAGGCAACTCCGGCGGTGGCCACCTCCTCGGGCTGGTTCGTGGTTGTCGCGCTGATATTCGGGCTGACTCTGCGGAAGACATCGATGCCCTTCTGGGCGCAGCTGCTGGTCTTTGTGCCGCTCACGTGGTTCGGGTTGGCGCTTGGCCACTGGTTCCCGGCGGATTGGGGCTCGCGCGATCTTTGGGTGGGGCTGCTTCTGGCCTACTGCTTCCTCGCCGCAGTGTTGCCGGTAAACGTGTTGCTGCAGCCTCGCGATTTTCTGAGCGCGACGTTCCTTTATGGGTTGATCGTTTTCGGCCTCGGAGGCGCGTTGCTGGCGATCGATCAGCCGGTGGAGCTCGCCTTTTTCAGCGGTTGGGAAACCGAAGCTGCCGGCCCACTGGTACCGATCCTTTTTACGACCGTCGCGTGTGGGGCCTGCAGTGGCTTTCACAGCGTGGTGGCGAGCGGGACGACCGCCCGCCAGTTGAACACCGAGACCGACGTCCGCCGGATCGGCTATGGGGGAATGTTGGTCGAGGGGCTCCTCGCGGTTTTTGCTTTGGCCACCCTCGCGATCCTCCGGCCGGACCAGCTCCAGCAGACGGGCAGCAATGCGGTGCAGATCTTCGCGACCGGCAGCTCCGTTTTCATGGCGCGGCTCGGGATACCGCCCGTCTGGGGGCTCACCTTCGCCAGCCTGGCCGTCGCCGCTTTTCTGCTGACGACGCTCGACACCTGTACCCGGTTGGGACGCTTCATCCTGGAAGAGCTGTGCGGTTGCCAAAACACCCTTACACGCTGGGCAGGGACGGCGGCTGTCCTCGTCCTCCCGGCGGCCCTTTCCTTTACCACGATCGACGGCCAACCAGTGTGGCGTGCGGTGTGGCTGCTTTTTGGCGCGACGAACCAGCTGATGGCAGCCCTTTCGCTCGTGACGGTGCTGGTCTATCTCAAGCGGCGTCGCATCAAGTATGGATTTCTTCTGGTGCCTGCAGTGCTGATGGTCGTGATGCCGTTGACGGCGCTTTTCCTCATTGTGCGAGCACAGGGAGGGTTGAGCCTCCTGGGGTTGCTGGCGCTGGGGATGATCATCCTGGGGTGCGTGGTGGTGACCATGGCGGCTCGAAGCGTTTTCAAGTCGCGCAAGCATCTGAAACCGCTGGGCGCCGACTTGTCGCCGGAGGTTTGAATGACCGCAGTTGAAACACAGGCCCGCCGCCCTGGATCACCAGAGAGACTGGAAGTCTCATTGTCTCCGATTTTGTCCTCGGGATTAACTCCCGACCTCCTTACCCCACTGATAACTCCTACTCCTCCCCCCCAATGATACAGTTTCTGAAAGGTATTTTCTCACCGTCTGGTGGATGGATGCTTCTTTCCGCCTGCCTCTGCGGCTCCTTGAGCGCAGATGTGCTGCTGGAAGAGAGCTTTCCGGTCGACGGGCGCACCCTGCGGGATCTGCCGGACACGGCCGCATGGCACAGCTCGCGGGGCACCGCCGACATCGCCTATGAAACGGGCTCTTTCGTCGGTTTGCCCGCGAATTCCCATTTGTTCGCTTATTTCACGGACGCAGGTGCCTTCACCTTGGACGCAGGTGAAGCTCTGGTCGTCGAGTTCGATGTCGTGCTGACCGGCACCGTCACCACGGCCGGTCTTTACAACGGATTCCGTTTCGGCGTCTACGATTCGTCGGCAGGTAATCGCGTTGAAGCTGACGGCACGGGCCTCACCAATACGGACTTCTCTGCCTATCGCGGCTACATGGTCAGCTGGAACGTGAACGTGGGGAGCAGCGCGATCCGGATGGACCGGCGCGACAAGAGTTCTCCCAAGTTAATCCACAGCAATGACGGCTACACCCGCCTTGATGAGGCGGCTACGACTCGCCAAGGCACTTTTGAAGCCGGAGTGACTTACTCGGCCAAAGTGACGATCGCACGAACCGATGCGGCGGAAGTTACCGTCTCCACCGATGTGACGGGCGGCGATTTGTCGGGCTACTCGACGATGGTGGTGGACACCACCGATCCCGTTTTTGCTTTCGACATGGTCGCATTTTTCCTGCCAAACAACGTCAGTGGCGGGTACCAGATTACCCGTTGCGTAGTTTCCGAGCAGGTGGCTCCTCCGCCCAATCAGACGCCGACCGTCGAGGTCGAGCCCGCCGACACCTCCGTGGATGCCGGGGCGCAAAGCGAATGGAGCTTGCCGCCAGGCGCTTTCGTGGATGCGGATGGTGACAGCCTGACGCTCTCGGCCAGCTTGGAGGGTGGGGCGGAACTGCCCGCCTGGCTGACCTTCGATGCCGCAGAAGGCCGTTTCAACGCCGCGCCTACCGCCAACGACATTGGCACCTACGTGATCGTGGTGACGGCCGACGACGGCCAAGGCGGCACCGTCCAAACTACCTTCACGCTCGAGATTGCAGGCTCAGTCGTGATCCCGCCTGCGCCGCCGACGAACCGCCTGACGCTGCTGGTGGAGTCCTTTCCCGCCGCAGGTCGTCACCTCCAGCAGTTGCCGGCTACCGCTGCCTGGTATTCTTCTTTGGTCAGCGCCGTCAACGTCTACTATGAACCAGAGACGCTGTTTGGCGCGATGCGCAATGTGGTCTCCGTCGGCTACTTCACCGAAAACGGACAGGTTTCGCTGGAGCCGGGCGAGAAGCTGACGCTGGAATTCGACTTTGAATTTACGAGCGACATTGCCGCGGCGGGGCTCTTCGACGGGTTCAGGTTCGGCCTTTATGATTCCAGCCTGGGCACGCGCGTGGCCGAAGACGGGTATGGACTCTCACCCGACGTGAGCGTGTTTGGGAACTACCGAGGCTACATGGTCGGCACCCACCTCAATACCGGGACGACGGAAGAGCCGGGGCCGGCACTGCGTGTTTCGCAGCGCGATGGCGAGTCGCCCAAGCTGATCCACGGCTACGATGCTTATGTCACGCGTCTCGACACCACCACTGTGCGCGGAGGTATGTTTGAAGCGGGGGTGACTTATTCAGCCCAATTGACGATCGAGCGCTCCGGAGGCGACGAAGCGACCATCGCGGTCAGCATTACCGGTGGCTCGATCACCGGCTACGAAGCTACCGCTGTTGACGTGGAAACGGCCACCACCGCCTTTGATACGGTCGCCTTTTTCCTGGCTCCCAACACGGCCGATGGGTATGCCGTGACGTCCTTGTCTCTCTACAAGGAAACCTACGACGAGACCAATCAGCCGCCTTTCGCCCTTCGCCTGCTGTCTGGCGCTTCCGTCCAGACCAACGACGCGTTGACGGTGACGCTGCCCGAAGACCTTTTCGCGGACGACGAGGGAGACCCGATCACAATTGCAGCTTCTCTGGAAGGTGGACCTCTTCCGGCGTGGATGACTTTTGACGGCAATACTCAGACGCTGACGGGTCTGCCGCTCGCGGGCGACGAAGGCAGTTATACGGTGGTGTTTACCGCTACCGATGGCCAGGCTGGCAGCGCAGAGGCAACCATGCAAATCGAGGTCCTTGCGTCGCTCAACAGCCCGTTCGAACCTTCCGACCAGATTACCTGGAAACACACTCTCATCGGCTGGATCTGGGACATGTATCCCTGGGTTTACAGCGACACGATGCAGGACTGGATCTACGTTTACGAAGCACCGGATGGTTACTGGATGAAGCCGGCGAACGAGGTCTATTGGTTCTTCGCCAGTGAAGACGCCAGCCCGTGGGTTTACACCGATGCTTCCGGGGAGTGGGAGTGGCGCAATTTCTTTGCGGGCCCGCTCGACGACCTGAGGCAGGTGGGTGCCTTCACCAAGCTGGCCTCCAATGCCTCCTACGGCTCGCGTCGCCCCCACGGCTACGGCCTCTACGACGCCGTGGCGGATAAGACCTTCGTTTGCTGGAACGGTGACGGCATGAGCATCTACGGGCGTGCGTTCGACCATGCGACCGGCACCTGGGGCGCGGCTTCCAAAATCCAGACCCTCAATTATTACGAGACCTACGTTTATCACAACTACCCGAACATGGCCCAGGCCCCGAACGGCGACTTGTTGATTACGTATGCAGATCACGCCGACGAATTATACCTCCTGCGTGCTTCGGATCCTCATACCCTGGATACGGCTTGGACGCACGAGAAGATTAGTGACAACGGCAACGCTTACCCGATGATCTTGGCCTGGGGAAGTTCGGTCTTTATCTTCTACAACGTGCAGGAAGACATCAGCTGGCCTTACCGGTCCTTCGGCTTCATTCGTTCAGAGGACAACGGCGCCACCTGGTCCACCCACCAGAACGCGATCGACTCGGCCAAAATGGACCCCGGCCACTACGATGAGCCGTATGTCAACGACTTCCACCTCGAGCCCGGCATTGGTGGCCAGCCCGACCGCATCCACTTTGTCTGGTCGATGCACGGTGGGCCCAATGGTCACAACATCGGGTCTCACAACGGCTATTTCGCCTACTTCATCCCTGCGACTGGCACCTGGCAAGCCGTCGACGGCACCGATCTCGGCGTAACCATCGACTATGCCGAGATGCAGGCGCACTGCGTGGTGGTCCAGTCGGGACCGGAGCCGAGTGGCATCCTCGTGGGCGGTCTGGCTGCGACGCATTTCGACGGGGGCGTGCCCGCCGTTGTTTACTCCCTGATGGGCACCTGTTATGTCGCGACCTACCAGAACGGGGCATGGGAACACGACTACGTGGGCGTCGGCATGGCGCGCGACATCCAGCGGACGGCGACGGGCGACGTGCGTGCATTGGTCCGCACGGGCAGCAGCTACAGCCTGCAGCTCTTCACGAGCGTTGCGCCGGGCGGGGCATGGCTCAAGACCTTCGAACAGCCGATCCCGTTTGAAAACGGCGCAAACACCGTTTGGCAGGCTGGCTTCATCGACGATGGGCAGCCTGAGCTGGAGATCATGATCCAGCAGATCAACAGCAGCGAGGAGACGAGCAACTACTCCGGTACCTGGCCCGTCTGGGCCATCGGGGGCACGACTGCACCCTAACTACATCTCTGAGGCAAGGAACGGGAGCCTATCACTCCCGTTCCTTTTGTTTTTTCAATCAGACGTGAATGACCTATCATGATGCACATTCAGCCTAGCTACCTTTGCAGTCTACTGCTTCCCTTGATGCTGTCCGGTTGCGCCCCTTTGCAGGGCTCCGACGGCAACGAGACCGCCCAGTTTCAGGAAATCGCCACCAATGCCACTTATGGCTGCCGGCGGCCGCATGGATATGGCCTCTACGACGCTGCTGCCGGCAAGACCTTTGTCTGCTGGAATGGTGGCGGGATGAGCGTGTTTGGCCGCGCTTTTGATCATGCCGCGGGCGAGTGGTCTCCGGTCAAGGAGATCCGACACCTTGAATACTTTTCGCGGCCCGACTACCACAACTACCCCAACATGGCGCAGGCGCCCGACGGCCGCCTCATGATCGCCTGGGCCGACCACGGAGACAGCCTTTTCCTCGCACGGGCAAACCAGCCCCACGACTTGATGGGCGAATGGGAAACGCGAGAGATTGCGGTCGGCAAGAACGCATACCCGATGCTGATTTCAACCGAAGACGCGGTGTATGTCTTCTACTCCGTCAATATGGATATCCGTTGGCCCTACCGGCCCTTTGGTTACATCAAATCGGTCGACCACGGTGCCACTTGGTCAGAGCACCGCCCAGCTTTCGATTCCCAGAAAAAGGACCCAGGCAAATACGACGAGGTCTACGCCAACAACTTCGAAGTGGAAGCGGCGACGCCAGAACACCCCCTGCGTATCCAGTTTGCCTGGACGATGCACGGAGGGCCCACCGGGCACAACCGGGGCTCCCGCAACGCGTATTTTGCCTACTTTATGCCCGAGACCGAGACCTGGATGGCAGCCGACGGCACCGAGCTCGGAGACCTGATCGACCTGGACGAAATGCTGGCGCATTGCATCGTGGTCGAGTCGGGCCCGGCTCCCGACGACCTGCTGATCCGCGGGCTGGTCTCGACTCACCTCGACACGGGTGAGCCTGTTGTCGCCTACAGTCGCGATCGGACGGTCCACTGGGCGGTTCATCGCGACGGGGAGTGGCAGCATCGGGAAATCGCGCCCGGCTTTCCCACCGACCTGCGGCGCAAGGAAGACGGCACGCTGCGAATGGCTTCACATGTGGATGTGACGACCAGCCAGCTTCAGGTTTGGGAGCTGGATGAGGCTGCCCGCGAGTGGCGCCTCGTGCTGGAGTCGGAAATCCCATTCGGTAACGGCTCCGATCGGGCCTGGCAGACCGCTTTTATTGACCAGGGGCGGCCTGAGTTCGAAATGCTGATCCAGCAGAAGAACCGAGAAGAAGACCGCTCGGACTATTCCGGGAAGTGGCCGGTATTTGCGGTGGATTTGAGCGCCGCGCCTTGAGAAGGCACAGAGCTTCTGCCCAACGTGAAGGGTGGGGCGGTGGTATGCGCTGCAAAGGGCTAAACCACCGCCTTTTGGTAGATGAACGACCGAAACGAGGGAAACACAAGACCGCTGGCAACGGTGGCGGTGAAACGCGATCTGGGGGATCAGCCCGCCGCCAATTACTGCTGCAAAATGTGAAAGGGGGCCGGATAGGCCCCCTTTCCTGTTGAACGCCTACCGCAGGTTTTGCGACAGGAAGTGAATTCCCTTCTATGCGCGCAAGGCGATGCTCGCCAAATCGAGCGAATTCTCCTGAGGGTGGTTCGAAAGAAAATTCTCGACTTCCCTCAGCACGTAATCCCCGAGTCGCGTGACTTCGTTTGAAATCGACCCCGATACATGCGGCGTCAGGTAGCAATTGGGAAGCTGGTAAAACGGATGATCCAAGGCCGGGGGCTCAGGATCCGTCACGTCGAGATAAGCTGTAATGTCTCCTTGGTTAAGGCGAGCGGCCAGGTCTTCTTCACAAATGATAGCACCTCGGGCCGTATTGATAAGAATTGCACCGGGCTGGAGCAGCTTCAGGTTGTCCGCGTTAATCATGTGGCGGGTTTTAGGCGTGCTCGCACTATGGAGAGATACGACTTTACAATTACTCATTATCCACTCCAGTGATGCGCTTCTGGCGCGAAAGCGCCTTTCGTCGGTCTTGCTGAAATATTGCGATGCGACATAGACGTCGAAATCGAACTTCTGCAGCAGCGTGAGCAGATACTTGGTGATCTCTCCAAAGCCAATCAAACCAATCTTGGTCTTGTAATAGCCGCCCGAAAAGCCGAGCACCAGCTTGCGCCAACCATCTGGGGTGCCCTCCTGCTTGAGTTTTTCCTTCCATCCGTAGAGGTCCTTGAGTGAGGCGAGGATTACACCCAGGCAAAACTCGGCTACCGGCTGCGCATTCAGATGCACGGCGGAGCATACGACGATGCCGCGCTGGGTAACTTCAGGCGTGTGGAACTTGTGGATCGAGCCGGCGCCATGGATGATGAGCTTGAGGTCGGGGTGACGTTCCAGCACATTCTCGGTCAAAGGCGCGCAACCCCAGGTGCTGAGGGCGACGGTCGCTCCCGCTGGCTGGTCCAGTAGCGTTTCCTCGGGAATGGGGTAGCATTCGGGGAGACACGATGGGTCGAAGTCGAGCAAGGTCTGGAGGCGCTCCACGACTGCTGGGCTGAAGACGCGGCGCCATTCTCTAGCGGAGCAATTGAGAAGGGCTCGTGGCGGGGTTTCGTACATGGAGTCTGTCATAGTCTTGCGTTAAATGCCTCAGCTTGATGTGGCTTTTCGACGCAAACCATGCTTTTCCTAGTCTCTCCGTAGATCGGCCCGCGGCCGACCCCGTTCAGGCCTGGCGGCTGGGGGCCCTCACGGAATATCCGTTCTCCCAGATCGGCGGCACGAGGGTGGTCTGGGGATGGGGCGGCAGCCCGAACTCGTTGCGGTGCAACGCCCCCACCACGAGGTTGATCGCGGTCCTGCCAATCTCCTGATCGTTCTGGTTGATCATCGCAAAATTGCGGTCGGAATCCTCTAGGTGGACGATGCCGACGTCTTCCGGGATCTGGAGCCCGAATTTATGGAAGTAAGCTTCTACCCGGAGGCTCATCTGCGTAGCGATGGCGTCGGGTTCGAAGCTCTCGTACCAGTTTTCGAAGCGCGACAGCAGGTTTTCGCCGGACGAAACCAGGCAAGGCGGCACCGTTTGCTTGCCATACATGTCTTCACAACCCGCGAGGAAGCCTGCCTGCCAGAGGCGGTTGAGCCGCAGGTTGGAGTTTTCGTCCAGCAGGATGCCGGGCCGCATGTATCCCCGCTTGGCGAACTCCCACACGGTCATCCGCGCGGCTGTATAGTGGTCGACGGTTACGCGGTTGCAGGCGATCTCTCGAGATGAGTAGCCGAAGGCCGTAACGGCATAGGGGGCCCAGTCGATCTGCTGGAGCGCGGCGACGATCTCGCGGTGCCCGCGTTCTACCGGCCCCAGCAATACACCCCGGATGGAACGCGCATTCAGGATCTGTACCATTCTCGCCGGGGAAATACCGCCTGCCGACAAAGAGATGACCTCGAGATTATAACCTAGTGCTTTGGCACGCTCTTCGGCCCCGCGGAAATAGCTGCGGATGTACTTGTGCTCTTTGATGTAAGCTGCGGATTCCGCCACGTTGATCCACGCCAGCGCGGCCTTTACCTGCCCTTTGCCGACTCGCTTGTTGATGCGGTATTGATTGAGCGCAGAGAGGTGCGCGTCTTCCACATAACCCATCTCATCGGCAATCTTGAGGATGCGGTCTCTGGTGGCAGCGGGAATTCGGGGATGCTTTCGGATAGCAAGTGATACGGTGGTGTAATGGACTCCCGCTTTCTCCGCTATCTGCCGCATGGTTACGCGCTCGTTCATATAAAAAGCGTACCAAGTCTACGGAGAGACTCCAGAACATTTTGAGCGATGCGGGGGTCGTCTTTAGCGTCTCGATTACTACTCTGAATCACGCCTCGGTTTAGCCCCAAAGTTCCCCAACGTAATGTGCACTCATAAACTACCCCGCAGGGGGCGGACGTATCTGGTTCCGCTGCTCGCATTTTCTTCCGTCAGCCTCGCCGCCCAGGAAGCCCCGCCCGCCAACGCAGATGACGAGGTGGTCTACCTGCCGGCTTTCGAAGTCACCGCCTCTGAAGACCGCGGCTACTACTCGGCCAACTCGGTTTCTGCGACCAGCTTGAACATGGCCATCCGCGATCTGCCGGTGCCGGTCGAAGTCGTCAACGAGGATCTGATCACCGACATTGGTGCGACCAATATCGAAGAAGCCTTGCGCTATTCGGCCGGGATCCAACAGGAGACGTTCCAGAGCGGTGCCGGCTCGGAAGGAAACTCGCCCGGTGCGAACAATTCGACCATCTCCGACCGGTCCCCGTCTTCTTCGGCGAGCACCAACGATCCTTTTGCCAACACCGTCAACATTCGTGGCTACGACGTGCCCAACCAGCAGCGGCTGGGCTTCCGCGTCGGCTCGATCGTGCCGGCCTATGGCGTAGTGCTCGGCAGTCTGAGTGACTCGGTAAACATCCAGCGCCTGGAAATTGTGCGAGGCCCAGCCTCCTTGCTCTACGGGATCAACGTCCTCTCGGGCATCGTCAATCAGCTGCCGAAGCGGCCCATGAGCGAATACCGCGGGGAAGTGACCTACACCACTGGCAGCTACGACCTTAGCCGCAGCACGCTTGATGTCACCGGCCCGCTCATCCGCGGTGAACGCGGGCTCAACTTCCGCCTGGCTGGCTCCTATGAAACGCGCGACGACTGGACGGACTTCCGCAGCGATGAAAAACGCTATGCGGTGGCTCAGCTTGAATGGTATCCCTTCAAGCGCTCAAAGCTCTTCACGGAGGTCCAGTATGGCAACTTCCGCCGCGAAGGCATCGGCGCACAGTCGCTCTACGACAGCTTCCCCCTCGCGGGCTCCTGGTCGGAGTTCCGCAACGAATACAACGAGCGCTACAACTGGGCCTGGACCTTCGACAATCAGGATGAGCAGGGCACCCATATCCCGAAGCCGGGTGCGACCCCGGAATACGGCCACCTCGACCGCTCGTTCCGCTTGTCTGGCCCCGACACTTATTACGAGCGGGATGAATGGAGCTTCGTTTCGATCTTCGACATTGAGCCGGTCGAAAACCTCACGATCCGCGCCAGCTTCAACTATTCCCATCAGGATGTGGAGCGCTTTGAAGTGGCCCTCAAGTCCATCACCCGGGGCGAACCGGAGCTGACGCCGCAGTCAAAGAACTGGGCCATGAACCCCGAGCTGGAAGCGATCCCGGCCACCGGCGCCACCTCGGCCGACGGTGGAGTGGCAGAACTCTTCCGAGTGCCGAATCCGCGTGAAGTGGGGACGACCGGGCAGCTTCAGGATGACTGGAAATTCGTGCGCTACTTCTGGTACGAGAACCCTTCGGAAGCTGAAACCTGGCAATACGCGCTCAAGGCCTCCTATCTCCTGGAGACGGAATGGCTGGGCGGAGAGCGCCACACCTTTACCATCGGACGGCAGGAAATCTCCGATACCGTGAGCTTTATCGACACGCCGGGTGGCGCCGGTTCGAGCCTCGCCGGTTCAGCTGCCTACTCCAAATACGACGAGGAAAACGACCCTTACCAGATTCGCGGCATCTTCGACTTCTCGCCCTTGCGCTACCAAGGGGAGAATGTCGCCATCCTCGGCGACAATCGCTACAACCCGACGCAGCTCGGCTACACCGATGAGGCGACCGGGAAGCGCGTGGCACCCCGCAGCTTTGTGCGATCCGGCTACATGGAGGCGGATCTGTGGTATCTGGGCCACAATGCCATCTACCAGGGAGAATTGCTCGACGGGAAGCTCAACCTGATCCTCGGTGCTCGCAACGATCGCTATCAAGTCAAGGAACGGGAGCAGCTGCGCATCCGTGACGTCAACCCGCGGCAAGACCCCTTTCTGCTGGAACTGCGGGGCGGAGTGCAAGGGAGGGGCCAAGGGGACAACCAGATCCTGCCCTACACCTTGGGCTACGGCACCGAAGAATTTACGCCCATCCCTGCTCTCGATGATATCGTGATCAACAACTCGGGCGGCAAGACGCTGAACCAGCTCATCGCCGAGGAATACGCGCAGTATCGACGCGACAACCCCAACGGCACGCAAGAATACAATTTTGTCGACGAAAATGGCCGCCCCGAGAGTGTTTCCATCGACACGGCAACGGCCGCCCTCAGCTACCGCCTCACGGAAGACCTGTCGCTCTATCTATTGACCGCAGAGGGCGTGTTCCCCAACTCGGGCCTGCGCGACGGGTTGGATCAGCCGATCGGTGCCGAGACGACGCAGAGCTACGAGATCGGGCTCAAGTTCGACCTGTGGGATGGCAAGATCTCCGGCACCCTCTCCGCCTTCCAGATCGAGCGCGAGAACGCGGTGTGGTATTGGAGCGATGCACCCAACCCCTCACGGTGGGTGGGTGGGGCCAACGAGCCGCAATCCGCTTCCGGCCGCTTCGACCCCTCGCTCCCCATCTCCTACGAGATCGACGCCAGCTATCTGGACGCCGCGATCGAAGCCGCTGGCTTTGCCGCGTCGCATCCTGAACTCTTTGACGGCAGGGTGGGGGCTGTTTCCCGCGACGGTACTTATGTCGAAAACTCCGAATATGGTATCGCTTTTGCCGAGCATCAGCGCGTGGTGACAAACGCTCGCGAAGTCGCCGTCAGCCGCAATTTCGTCAATATCTCGTATGATGCGCTGAAGGATCCCAATCACCCCAACCCCGACTTCCAGCAGATTCTCGTGAGTGCGATGGAGGCGGCTTTCAACGATCGGGGGCAGACGGAATTTGTGCCCATCTATTACTCGGGCGGCACGGAAGATACCGTCAACAACAACCCGAGTAACAGCCAAGGTGCCAACGTCCTCTTCGCCGAAAAGGGCACTGGCATCGATGGGCAAATCATCTTCAGCCCCACGGAGAATTGGCAGATCCTGTTTACCTTCAGTCACGTGAAGCGCGAGGTGGACGGCCCCCTGGTGCTCGCACCCACCCTGACCGCGGACGGCACGAACTACACCACCGAATACGACGCCTGGGTCCGCATTATCGGCCGCGAGAACTTCGAGACCGATGAAAACGGACGGCCGTTGCCCAACCAGATGCTCTCGGGTGGCGGGATCGACGGCGTAAGCCTCTACTTTGGCCCCACCGAGGTCGCGAACATCTGGACGAACTACGCGTTTGACGAGGGCCCGCTCGACGGCCTTTCGGCAGGCCTGGGCGTTCGCTACACCGGCCCGGCGCAAACGGCGGTCGCCATTGGGGGGACCGACCTGGCGGAGAACCTCTACATGACGCCCGAGACCAAAGAGCGCTACACGATGGACTTCCGGATCGGCTACCGCTGGAAAACGCAGCGTGTCGGTTATTTCATCCAGTTTAACGTCTACAACCTGCTGGATGACGACCATTCCCTCAACACGATTACCTACTACGACGGCAACGGCGCTGCCGTCGCCCAGCGCCGGACAGAAGTCTACCACTCCCCCCGCACGTTCCGCATCCGCGCCGGGATCAATTTCTAACTCACTCCAAACAACTCCTCCCTTATGCGTATGAGCTACCGAACTCCCTCCAAAGCATCTTGCCTGGCAGCCCTTGTTCTGGCCGCTTCCAGTCTTCACGGCCAATGGGTTAAAATCGACACCTTCGATGACGGCGAGACCAGCGCCTCGATGGTCGTCACCCAAAAACCGGGTGACCCCGACGGAGACGTCTACGTGGTCGACGACCCGTCCAGCGCCTCCAACGATGTCCTCTATCCGTGGGCCGGAGCGACGATCAATAACAACATCAACGTATCCTGGTCGCTCCCCGAGCCCATCGCCGACGGCGAGACCGGCACTCTGTATTTCCGTTACTACATGTCCGGCCTCGATGTCAGTTGCTCGATTGGCGTTCACTCGACACCGGGTGCGGAAGTGACCGGCTGGGGTGCCTACAAGTCCATGCTGCGCCTCCCAGGCGCGATTCGGGACGGTAGCTTCGAAGTCCGCGATTCTGGCAACTACTACACGACCAACCATGTGAGCCAGACCGGCGTCTGGTACGAAGTCTGGCTGGTGGTAGACAATGCAAACGACCTCTCCCGGTGCTACATCCGCGGAGGCCAGCACACTGAGGTAACGGAGATCGTGTTCGATAAAACCGATGGCACGACCAGTGCCACCGACTTTTTGTTCCGCGGCGGGGCCACCGACGCGCCCATGACGACGGCAACGGTCGTAATCGGCTCCGGCGATACCGCCCAAGGCTATTACGGCACCGATTTTCTCTTCCTCGATGATCTCTACCTGGCTTCTGGAGAAGTTCTCTGTGCTCCGGGTGAAGACTGTGCGAGCGCAAATACCTGGGCGGGATGGACGATCGACGGCGATGGCAATGTCGACACCGGCGACTTCATGCAGTGGCTCTATATCGACGGCGACTGGGTGTGGTCTTACCGCCTGAACAAGTGGGTTTACCTGCCCGAGAACTTTGTCCAGGAGACGGGTGCCTGGACGTGGGTGACTCGCTAAGCGTCACTTTCGACCACAGACCAGACCGGAGCCCCTGAACGCTCCGCCCTTATATTGGGGGCCGTTGGCGTGCATCACAAGCGCCTCGGCCCCCTTCTTGAGACGGCTACTTCTAGTATTTCTGGAGAGATTTGTGCCACCCATTCTCGTCAAGAGAACGTTGGTTTCTTTGTTTATGACTCGACTATTTTCTCAACACCGCATGCGTAAGGTCCAGTCGCTGGACGGCAGGTGGACTTATCAATTCCCCGTCGCCGGGACCACTCTGGACGCCCTCGCTCCTGGAGAAGTCCGCGAGGTGGGGATCGCCGTTCCCGGCGTCTGGGAGTCCCTGCCCGAATGGATCAACTACCGTGGTCAGGCCGTCGCAAAAACTGTTTTTGAGACCGACCGCAGCGGCCCTGCGCGGTTTGTCTTTAAGGGCGTAAGCCACACCTGCGTGGTCTACCTCGATGGCAAGGAAGTAGGCGCGCACCACAACGCTTATACCCCCTTCGCGATCGATCTGCCCTCGCTGTCCGCAGGCCGCCACGAGTTGACCGTTTGGATCACGAACGAATTTGGTGAAGCCTCCGCCCTGCACATCCCGAACGATTACTATACCTACGGTGGGATCAGCCGCCCGGTGGAGCTGCAGTTGCTCGAGACTGCCGTCTACATTCGTCGGGTTCGCTTTACTCCGCGCCAGGAGCAGGGCCAGTGGGTCGCGGATCTGGAAGCCTGCCTCGTCAATCTGAGCGGCCAGCTCTGCACCGGCCGGCTTTCCGTTGAGGTGGCGGGCGAGACCTGGACCGTGCCGCAGGCGGAAGTTGCCGCTTGCGAGGCGCTGCTTACCGGCACGCTCCGCTTTTCCGGAGTTGAGGAATGGTCCTCCGAGTCGCCGACGCTGCATCTTTTGCGCGCACGATTCGAAAGTTCCGAAGGGGCGGACGACTGGATCGACCGCGTAGGCTTTCGCACCGTGACCATCGACGGCGCGCGCCTGTTGGTAAACGGAAAGCCCGTGTTCCTGATGGGATTCAACCGCCACGAAGACCATCCCGACTATGGTTGCGCGCTTCCGGTGGAGATCATGCGCAAAGACCTCGAGCTGTGCCGCGTGATGGGTGCCAACGCCATCCGCACCAGTCACTACCCCAACGACGAGCGTTTCCTCGACCTCTGCGACGAGTTGGGCCTGATGGTGTGGGAAGAAAACCATGCGCGCGGCCTTTACCCGCAGGGCGTCCTGCCCTTGATGGATTCCCATCCGATGGCACACCCGAAATTCCGGGAGCAATGCCGCACTTGCAACGAAGAGATGGTGCTGGAGCACCACAACCACCCCTCAATCGTGCTCTGGGGGATCCTGAATGAGTGCGACAGCTACAGCGATTACGGGCGCTCCTGCTATCAGGAGCAATTCGAGCAGATCAAGGCGCTCGACCCTTCGCGACCGACGACTTACGCCTCCTGCCATCAAGGCGACGCGCGGCAGACCGCCGTCGATATTTGCCAGGACTTGCCCGATGTCTGCTCCTGGAACCATTACCACACATGGTACGACACCTGTGGTGCGGCCGAGGGGCTGCGACGCGAGTTGGAAAAGTGGGAGCCGAAGATGGCGGGCAAGCCTTACATCGTGAGCGAGTTCGGCGCCGGTGCCCTGCCGGGCTATCGCGCTCCCTTGGGCCGCCCGAAATGGAGCGAAGAACGGCAGGCGGATGCCTTGCGCGATTGCCTCGAAACGTACCTGAACCATCCCCGGCTATGCGGCGCCTTCATCTGGCAATTCTGCGATGTGCGCGTCGATGAGGCCTGGGCCATGAAGCGCCCGCGCACGATGAACAACAAGGGGGTGGTCGACGAATACCGCCGGCCCAAGCTGGCATTTGAAGTCGTCCAGCAACTCTTCCGCGCTGCCCGATGAGAGACGCCGCTTTTCCGCCGGTCCAGAAGCTCACGACGGGCCCTGGCTATCACTGGTTTGGCTATTACGACAAACTTCAGACCGACCCTGCGGGCCGTTTCGTCCTGGGGATGAAGGTCGGTTTCGAACATCGTTCTCCTACGGCCGACGATGTGATTGAGGTTGGCCTGATCGACCGCCAAATTGGAAACCAGTGGGTATCGCTGGGCGAGAGCCGGTCCTGGGGTTGGCAGCAGGGCTGCATGCTCCAATTCAGGCCGGGGCATCCGCACGAGATCGTCTGGAACGACCGCGTAGGCGACCACCACGCCACTCGGATCCTCAACCTCCAGACGGGAGCCGAACGCGTGCTCGACGACGCCATCTATTGCCTGAGCCCCGACGGGCGCTTTGGCGTCGGCACGGATTTCCGGCGCATCCAGAACATGCGCCCGGGCTACGGCTATGCTGGTCTGCCAGACCCCAATGAGTCCAACCGCACGCCGGACGATACGGGCATCTATCGTCTGGATCTTGATACGGGCCAAAAAACGACGCTCGTCTCGATCCGTGATCTGGCCCTCATCCCACACCGGGGCGAGTCGCTGGCAGGCTTCTGGAACTACTTCAATCACCTCCTCATCAGTCCGGATGGTCAGCGGTTGGTCTTCCTCCATCGCTGGCGTCGCACGATGGGGGAACGGGCCTCCCGTGCCTCAGGGGGCTTCGAAACCCGCATGGTGACGATGGATGGGGACGGCTCGAATATCTACATTCTCGACCCTTCGGGCAACACTTCCCATTTCATCTGGCGCGACCCCGAACACATCTGCGCCTGGACCCAGCCCGAGGGTGGGGCGGAGAGGTTCTATCTGTTCCGGGATCGCACGGCAGAGCTGGAGCCCGTGGGCCATCGGCTGATGCCGCGGAACGGTCACAATACCTACCTCCCCGCGCCGCACGCCGACTGGATCCTCAACGACACCTACGCCCACCAGAGCGGTCGTAAGCAGGAGCTCTATCTGTATCATCCGGGTCAGGACCGTCGCATCGAGCTCGGTGCCTTTCCGGCGGCCCCGGAATACACAGGCGAATGGCGTTGCGACCTTCATCCCAAGGCCACTCCTGATGGCAGGACCATCCTGATCGACTCCACTCACGAAGGCGACGGTCGGCAAATCTACGCGGTCGACATCAGCCAGTTGCCCCTCGGTTCCTGAAGCGCTCGACGCACTTGATCTACAGGGAGACTTGTTGATCAGTCGTCGTTTGCGGCGGCACTCAGATACTACTTTCAGAACCCCATGGAGCGCGGCTTCATTCGTTGGTCGCATTGTGATATCACTCTGATCAGCCCGCGCTCCAGACAGCTTTAAGAAGGTCAACTCCCCCCTCCCATGATTGCGGAATATGCTACTCTAGCCATTTACTTCGTAGTGCTCATTATCCTGGGCGCAGTCTTGTCTCGGCAGAACAAGAACCTCAGTGATTACGTCCGCGGTGGCGCCCAGGGCGTCTGGTGGCTCATCGGCACCAGTATGCTGATGTCGGGCATCAGCGCGTTTACCTTCACGGGTAATTCATCGGCCGCGTTTGAAGCCGGCCCGACGATGCTGGCAATCTACTTCGCAAACTGCTGCGGCTTTTTCGTATGCTGGCTGTGGGTAGGTGCCCGCTTTCGCAATACCCGTGCCTACACGATTGTCGATATCGTACGCTCTCGCTATGGCACCGTCGTGGAGCAGTTCACCGTGTATGCGGGGCTGCTTACATTGCCCCTGTCGGCGGCGATCCAGCTGTGGGCTCTCGCTGTATTCACCAGCTCGATCTTCCAGCTCCCGCTCGAGCCCACCATCGTGGCGATCGGGGCCGTGGTGGTCTTCTATTCGACCAGCGGTGGACGTTGGGCCGTCATGGCGACGGATTTCGTGCAAGGCCTCGTGCTGGTCCCGATCACCCTCCTGATCGCCTTCCTGGCCCTGAAGGAAATCGGTGGAGTCGGCGCGTTTCTGGGTTACTTCAACGACCCGCGTTTTGCGGCAGACTTCACCTGGGCGAAGGAGCCCGGAGCTTTTCCCGACAACAAGTTTACTTGGGAATGGATCATCGTGATTTTCCTGATGCAGTTCATCGGCTTTGTCGGGCACGGGAGCGCGCAGCGGTTCCTGGCGGCAAAGGACGGTAAGGAGGCGGGGAGGGGCTCGCTGCTGGCCCTCATCCTTATGATGATCGGCACCGCGGCATGGTTCATCCCCCCGATGGTCGCCCGCTTCCTGTATGAAGGCGAAATCATGGCGCTGGACATGGAGAACCCCTCCAACGCCGCCTACGCCTACCTCGCCACCAAGCTCCTGCCTTCTGGCATGACGGGCTTGATGATCGCAGCCATGTTTTCTGCCACCATGAGCAGCATGGACACCGGCCTGAACAGCCAGACCGGGATTATCGCCAACAACCTCGTCCCTAGGGTGCGCGAAGCCATGCGCCTGCCACCGTTGTCGGACAAGGCCAACCTCATCCTCTGCAAGACGGTTACCGTGCTCCTGGGGCTGCTGCTGGTCAGCTATGCGCTGTTGCTTTCCCAACAGGAGGAGTTCCGGCTCTTCGATGCCTACCTCATGGTGCAGTCGGTCATCGGTCTGCCGCTCGCGTTGCCCTTGCTGGTCGCGCTTTACCTGAAAAAGCTCCCCCGTTGGTCGTTCTTCTTCATCTTTTTCGTCTGCCTGATTCCCTCCATCTGGTCGATGGTCGATGCGCACTTCTTCGGCGAAAGCTGGACGATCCAGGAGCGGGCGATGTGGATCCTCATCTCCTGTGGACTGGCGGTGCTGGCCTGTCGCCCCTTCTATCGTTACTCCAGCGAGAAATACAAGGCGCAGGTCGAGTCGTTTTTCCGCACGATGGCGACTCCGGTCGACTATATGAAAGAGGTGGGGGTTTCCAAAGACTACGACCAGCTCTTTATCATGGGTAACACCTGTCTCGTGGCGGGCGGCCTGCTCTGCCTGCTGTTGCTCGGCATCAGCGAGCTATGGGAAGCCTTGTGTGTCTTCTTCGTCACCGGCTTTGTCGCGGCCATCGGCTTACTCTTGCGCAAAGGAGCGGCCGCCGAGAAACGGCGTGCCGAACGCCTCCTTCAAGCCGCTTCGGCCTCTCCTTTCAACCCCTAATCCCCTTTATTTCATGATGTTGAAAACAAATCACTGGCGTTTTAGCGCGATGGCTGCGCTCCTCCTTGGCCTTGGCACCAGCGCGTGCGCCCAAACCAAAGACAAGAGCCCTGATACTGAAGATTCCCCTGTCATCCTGGTCCGATCCGGCTGGCAGACCTCCAATATCGGCGACATCGCACACACGCCCGGCCTCCTGGCGCTTTTGGAGACGCACGCGCCGGATGCCGAGATAGTCCTTTGGGGCAAGGATCTGGGTATCGGGGTCAAGGAAACGCTGCAGCGGCAGTTTCCCCGCGTGAGCTTTGTCGATGGAGACGTGAACCCCGACGGGACCTTTACGACCGATGCGCTTTCGCAGGCATTTGACGAAGCCGATCTGCTGCTGCACGGATCCGCCCCTGCTATCCACCTGAACCCAGGCTTCCAGCTCTGGTGGAAGGAATCAGGCAAGCCCTTCGGCTACTACGGCGTCACCCTGGATCATGACACCTTGTTCGCGCAGATCTCGGAACGTGGCCCCATTGAGCCGGAAACGGTGGAATTTCTCAGCGATGCCGCCTTTGTGTTTTTCCGTGAGGCGGATTCACTGGAAGCGGCGCAAAAGGCTGGCATCAAGGCAGAAATAATGGAATTTGCGCCCGATGCGACCTTCGCTGCAACCCAGCAAGACGAAGAGAAGGCGCATGCCTGGATGGAAGCGCACGAGCTCGAGCCCGACGCCTATATCTGCATCATCGCACGCACCCGCTTTGCCCCCTACTACCGCATCCGCAACCGGGAGCCGAATGAGATCGACCGCAGGAAGGATGCTTTCAACGCTCGATACCTCGAAGCCGACATGCGGAGCATCCGCGAGATCATCGTGCGCTGGGTGCGCGAAACCGGCCTAAAAGTCGCCCTCGTGCCGGAAATGGTTTTCGAGATGGATCTGCACCGCGAGTGGGTGTTCGACCGACTGCCGGAAGATGTGAAGCCTTACGTGGCGTGGCGGGAGGATTATTGGCTGCCCGACGAAGCCGCCGCCCTCTACGAGAATGCGGTCGCCCTCGTCAGTATGGAATGCCATTCTCCTATCCTGGCTTCCGCAGTCGGCACCCCCGCCATTTACCTGACCTCTTCCACGGAGACCTACAAGAAGCAGATGTGGAACGACATCGGGCTGAGCGACTGGATGTTCGACATCGACGAGGCGAGCAGCGACGACATCGTCCAAACGCTATTCGAGATGCACCGTGATCCCACGCAGGCCCAACAAAAACTGGCGGAGGCCATGAAGATCGTCGAAGAGCGCCAGCGGAAATCCATGGCCATCGTTCACGAAGCGGCCTTTGGAACCGAGCAATAAGATGGCTTCACCCATGGAATTTTCGACCGCCCCGCGCATTGGAAAATACTCTACCGGGCTTGTCTCGGTCACCTTCCGGCAGCTTTCGCCTCAGGAGATTGTTGCTCTGGTGGCCGCAGCGTCCCAGCGGGGCATCGAGTGGGGAGGGGACGTGCATGTGCCGGCAGGTGATCTGGCGCAGGCGCATGCCGTCGGTCAGATGACGCGAGACGCGGGTCTGGAAGTGGTCTGCTACGGCTCCTACTACCGCTGCGGCGAGCAGAAGCCGGGCGAGCCTGAATTCGAGACCGTGCTGGAGACCGCACTTGCCTTGGGCGCCCCTAGCATCCGCGTGTGGGCGGGGCGGCGCAGCCCCCAGGATTACACTCAAGAGGAAGCGCAGGCGGTAAAGGACGATTACGTAAGAATCTGCGAGCTGGCTTTGACTCACCAGATCGACGTCGCGACCGAGTTCCACGGCAAAACGCTTACCGAAAATCGCCCATCCACAGTCCAGTTCTTTCGAGGCATCGACTTGCCCAATGCAAAATCGCTCTGGCAGCCTCACGCAAGAACGGACTTTGCCACCTGCCTTGCCACCATGGATGATGTGCAAGACCGGCTGGCCCACATCCATGTCTTCCACTGGGGCGCTGGCGGGTGGACGGATCGACGCCCCTTGGCCGAAGGCGAGGAGGATTGGAAAGCCTATCTCGACGCCGTAGCGGCCGACGGCCAGCACCGCTGGGCCCTCATCGAGTTCGTCGCCGGTGATGACCCGGCGCACTATCCGCGCGAGGCCGCTACGCTCAATCATTGGGTACAGCATGCGGCTCGCTGAAAGCACAGATTGAGGCTCGTTTTAGCTTTCAAATCGTTAGTCTGGATCGTGCCCCATACTGGACATCAGCTGTCGGCTTTACGAGAAGCAGCTTCCAAGGCGTGCACATGCTACGCAAAGGCATCGGAGAGCCAAATATTCAAGATGCTTAGAGCCGCTTTGGGGCAAAATCAGCAACCTTTCCGTTTCTGGCCGCCCGCCGCCCCTCACCCAGCGCCAACCACCGCTTCACGATGACGTCGCAGTAGGCGGGCGAGATTTCCATGCCGTAGACGCGGCGGCCAAGTTGTTCGGCTGCGATGAGCTGGGAGCCGGAGCCGCTGAAGGGCTCGTAGCAGAGGTTGCCGCGGCGGGTGTGCTGGCGCATCGGGATGGCGAAGCACTCAAGCGGCTTCGGGGTGGGTGGTCGGGCCGCTCGGTGTGGACGATGTTCGAGATCTCCCACACTGAGTTTAAGTGCCCCTCAGCGGTTTTCTCCGGCTTCTGACGTTTGAGCCAGCCGAAGAAGCACGGTTCGTGGTTCCAGAAATACCACGAGCGGGTGAGGATCGGCGTGTTCTTGAGCCAGATGATCTGCTGGTGGACGAGCGCCCCGTGCTTTTCCCAGGCCTCTTCCAGTAGCTTTTGCCGTCGGCTCGCGTGCCAGCAATACCACGCCGCGTTTGGCGCGATCGCGTGTGCCTTCGCCGGCGCGATAAAGCGGTCGTAGAGGTCGCTGTTCTCTTCCTGCTCGTCCCAGGTCTTCCCGTAGGTATCCGACCAGTCCTTGTTCGCCTTTGGGTCGGGATTCGGATGGTTGCACCCGTCGTAGCCGACCAGGTAGGGCGGGTCGGTCGCGAAGAGGATCGCGCGCTCGCCCTGCATCAGGCGGATCAGGTCTTCGGGGTTGGTAGCGTCACCGCAGAGCAGTCGGTGCTCGCCCAGCTCGTAGAGATTGCCTGGCAGGGTGATAGGATTCGCCGGAGGCTCCGGGACTTCTCCGGCGGCCTCCTCGGTCTCGATGCCGCGCAGCAAGTCGGCGATCGCGTCGCCGTCGAAGCCGGTCAGGTCCATGTCGATCTCGCCTTCGAGTTCGGCCAGCAACTCCTTGAGAGCGTCCTGGTCGGTATCGGCCAACTCCGCGATGCGGTTATCGGCCACCATATCGGCCCACTCGGCCGCCTCGTGTTCGTAGTCCTGATAGTCGACCGGCACCGCTTCCATCTCGAGCAGGCGGGCCGCGTCCAGCCGCCCGTGCCCCTTCACCACGAAACCGCTTCGCTTAATACCACGATCGCGTTGCGGAAGCCCTGCGCCCGGATGATCTTGGCCAGCTGCTTCACTTGGCTTTCCGGGTGTCGGTTCGGCACCAGCCGCTCGATGTCCACTAGTTCGGTGTGCGCGTAAGGATTTGAATCTCGCTTGTTGCGAACGACGGGGGCAACTAGTGCTGTTTGATATGGCGGGATATTATGATGAATAATGCCGCGAAGAAGGGAAGCAAAATACTTGAAGGCTCTGGAATTTGCGCATTATCATAAACAACAAATATGGAGGTTATTTGTCTTCCACCCGGGACGGTTATGGTTTTACGTTTTCCTGTAAGCGGATCTAGGATTGTAAGTTGATCAGCAACTGATGCATGCTTGTGGTTTACGAGTAGATCACCCCAAGGTAGGAAGCTTATTTCTGTAGGGCTCTGGATTCCGCTAAATCGGACTGTATCTTGTCCTTTGGGTAGTGCGAAAATTGCATTACTTCCAGTAGCAGCAATGTAGATAGTACCCGTGATCGGATTGAAGTCTACGCTTGAGGGTCCGTCGATATTATGATATAAAATTGATCTATCTAGTTTAGGTGAGCCATCTGGCATAAAGTCATAAATGTAAAGCTCGTCTCGTCTGGTATGTGTGGCATATAGCTGGCCAGAAGGTGAGATAGTCAAAGAAGATAATCCAGTTTGAATCGTGAAGTTTTCGACAAAAGCCATGCTGCCTGCTTGATACTCAAACATGCTAAGGAGACCTCCGTTCAGAACGTAGGCTCTATTTCCAAAAGCAATGATGTCATCCGCTCTGCCGCTACTGATTCTGTCCGTTACTCTTTCGATGAAATTTGGATGGTAGCGATCACTATCATACCTAACAAAACTCGAAGTAGGTCGATCTGTGACCAGCAGGTCTCCGTTGCCTGCGATGGAGAATCCCGTCGGAACGCTTGGCGTTTCATAGCCAGTTTGGCGCGAGTCAATTAGGACGGGATCTTGGCCTTGAATAAACCTGAAGGTATAAAAACCGACACTTCCGCTTTCAGTTCCGACGTATACCAGAGCCGTTTCTACGGCGGCATAGCCAGATCGGATCGCGAGCGAAAGGGCAAGAAAGAGGGTGATCCAAGAGGATTTCATTAGAATCTAAATCATAAGAGGCATACTCGGGAGTGTCGAGAGCGTTGATCAATATTTAATGTTACGTTATAGTAACTCCTCTGCCCCCACCAGCTTCGGCATCGTAGCGGCGACAACCTGCATGGCCTCACAATCGAAGTAGTGGTTCGGGCGCTTGCCGATCTGGACCCACTGCCACTTGCCCTTGACCTGGGTGCGGTGCTCGCTTTCAAGCTGCTTCAGGTAGCCGTCGGGCGCGTCTTCGGAGACTTGCCATATGGGTTTCGCCGTCGGGGCCGGACTCGCGGCGTAGGCGGGCGAGAATGTCTTTGATCGAGAGGTTCGACCAGTAGTGCATGAGGCAGGTGCGGCCGCTGACGTCGGTCCGGCGGGCGGGGGAGTAGAAGCGCTGCATGCGCCGCTTCCCGTCGTTGTGCCAGAACGAGGCGTGGTTGCCGTCGCCCATCAGAGCAGTCCAGCCGCGGGCGGCGCAACGCCGGTAGACCTCGTAGCTGTTGTAGCCGGCGTCGATGAACACGAGGCCCGGGTGGATCTCGAAGCGCTCTTGGACCTGCTCGATCTCCTCCCACGTGAGCGCGCGCTGGCACCAGAGCAGCCGCGACTGGCCCTCGGCCGACCAGCTCCGCACGACGAGCCAGAAGTGATCCATCTGCACGTCGACGGTCAGGAAGCGCAGTCGCACCTTACGCGAGGCGACGGGGAAGGGCGCCGGCAGGATCTGCCCACGCGCGTCGAGGCCCGCTTCCTCCGGCCAGTCCTCGCCGAGGCGGTAGCGCTGGGCGTAATCTCGACCTTGAAGTCCTCCGCGTAGTCGTGCCAGGGCAGGGCGAGCCGCTTCTGGTAGAACACCTGCAACTGGTTGATGTCGCCCTTGCGCGCCGCCAGCTTGGCCCGCAGGTAGAGCTCGGCCAGCTCGCCCCACGACATCGTGGCCAGGCTGTTCCAGTGAAAGCCGACGTTCTCCGCCGCCGCATGCGAGTTCTGGGGCACGAATCGGCCGGTCGCGTTGAGCCGACGCCGGTTCTCCGGCGTGTCGTCGATCGCGTGGTTGCAGTGCGCGCAATGCATCACGGTCGCCTGCCGGATGCGCGGAAAGTCGTACTGGTCGTCGGCGTCCTTGCAGTCCTTCGGCCATTCGACCTGCTCCCACTTGAACGGCTGGCGCTCGCCGCAGGCCGGGCACGCAAAGGTCCACTCGCGCATGTCCGTGCTCTCAAACTTGCGGTGCGTATCGTCGTGCGCGAGGCCGCCCTGGCTCATGAAGATGCACTTGCCCAGCCAGCCAAAAGCCATCACGCGGGCCTCGGCTTCCGCCATGTGGCCGGGAGGCCAGCGCCACGTCTCGTCGCCGATCAGCCAACGGATCGAGCGCCGTTGCATGTTCGTTTTAGTGTGAGCTCCGAAGGCCCACAAGGTCATGCCGTTCGAAAAGTGGATCGTGTCCTTGCGCTTCTTGTGGCGGTTGAGCGGGAAGAGCGCCTTCACCGGCTCGCACTCCTCGAAGAGCACATGTAGGCGCGCTTCGACCTGATCCTTGGCGTCATCGTCGGTCTGGTCGAGCCACAAGGCGGGGCCCGGCAGGTTGGCGATGATGTAACAGATCGCCAGCTCGATCCCCAGCGTCTTCGAACTCTGAATGCTCGCCATGATCGAGACCACCCTCACTCGCGGGTCGACCATTGCGTCCATCACCTCGCGCAGCCACGGCGAGTTCTCGCTGCGGAACCGCCCCGGCATCGGCGAGTAGGGTATGGCGGTCACATGCTCCTCGCACCATTCCCACGGCTGCCTACGGTCCGGTGGCCGCCAAGCATCGCGCCAGATTTGTTCGAGGGTGGTCATTGCTCTGGCGGAAGCGTCAAAACTACTTTCTCTGTTGCTTGCCTACTTTACGTTCACGCGCGTATCTCCTTTGAGCAAATCGTCGTTAGCTATCCAAATTTCGATTGGATGAGCGTTGCTGCAGTCGCTCTCGTTGCGCTTCCTTCTTGTGGAATATTATGCTCAGCCTGAGTAGTGTGAATAATATCTCCGAAACGGCAATCACTAGCGTCAGGGAGTATGTACCCAAAAGCCCGCAGAATAACCAGAATGCTTTTATAAACCGCTCATCGCCGAGAAATCTAGCCGAATCTGGAGCTGGAAGCTGATATGCTGTCTTAGCTGCGATAGCTAGCAAAAGCGCTAAAAACTGCATAAAAATAAAATGGATGAAAACTCCACCGGCTATGCCTAATGGAGAGCGCAAGGATTCTTTCTTATGATTCGCTTCGCTGGTTGCACATAGGATGTTTACAAACTTGTGCCCGTTTGTCCCAAAGCTCAGGACGAATCCCAGACCAGCAACCGAGAACCCCAATATCGCAGGATGTGTCTCCAAGATGATAGCCCACCATCCCGGCTTTGCCCAAATCGACTGAGATAGCCAAGTAAGTAATAGGGCTATGTGGAAGTATGGGCTTTTAAGAAGCCTAGAAGGGCCGCCGTAGGCGATTTGATACCTACAGAGGAATTTTATAAGTTGTTTCCATCCTGAGAAGAACCCTTTCATCGGTGATTCGGATAGATAACTCTACAAAGCTTCCTCGCACTCTCGATGAGAAAGTCGAAATAAGTCTGTTCTGAATGAGCGTCGTATTGGTAGTTTTCCCTCACTGGGGACTCTGCGGTGTCCTCGCTTCTCTTGTCGTCTTCTTCATCAAGTCCCCTGGCTTGAACCCTTCCATTGGTGAGTGCGGCTCTCATCAGCTTTTTAGTCCTTGTGTTTGGTGTAATCGAATTACCCTTTTTTGCTGTTAGTTCAAGTTTGCTTCTGCCAATGTTCTGCTCTTCCATCTCTTCTTCGATTGTCTTTTCGATGTCATCTCCTGTGTCGTTTGGTCGATTTAGCTCAATTTTTAGCTTCTCAATTTTTAGGCTGAAGATTCTGTCTAGAGATGCGGTGCTCTGAACTAGGTTCACATCTACAGAGGCATAATCCGCGGACTGCACGATCCTATTGTCATTGAATAGTTCGCTTATGTAGTCTCGCATCATGCTCTCGGAGATGCTCCCTAATACATTATCTGTAGTGACGAAAACAAAGAGGTGCTTTTCCGGAATAAAAACGTACCCGATTCGCTTTAAATGAGGGACTACTCCTTCGGGAATTTGAATTTGTTCTGCCTCCTCCTCCGTCAGCGGTTCCCCTTCTTCGAAGTGAAACCAGTCGGATGGCCCAATTCGGGTGAAAGTGTAGATTTCACCGTAAATCAGAGAATTTTCTTCTTTCCCATTCTGAAATGCAGATTTTAGAATTCCGTAGCGAATTCCACGTATCCGGATTGGCTGCCTGAGTTTTAATGCAGCACTAAAAATACTCTTATAAGATTGGGAAGAATGAGGGTGAGTAACTAGGTTTAGGGCGGAAAGGCAGATGTTACGAGACATTGTATTGCTAATTTCTAGATGAACATTTCATAGATTAGAATAGTTACAAACGCATAGTTGGCAAGACACAAATGGTCTGTCATGATTCTGTGCGCTCATCCATGCAGCGCCTCACACACCTCATCGATCGCCGCCGCGCATTCCTTCTGGATGCCGACGGCATCAAAGCCTGAGAGCACGGGCGGCAGTTCGCTCTCGAACTTCGACCGCAGCAAGGCGATGGCTTTGCCGACTCGGGTGGTCTACTCCTCGCGGACCTGAGCCAGAGGAATGTAATCGCCCTTCATTATCGCCGTCTTCAACTCGCGCTGCTCGACCTCGGCCAGAAGCTTCCGCGCCTTCAGTGCTTCGCTTGAGGCCGGGGCGTCGTCCGAGTTCTTCAGGTCTCTCGCCTTGGCAAACTCCCGCCACGCGATCACGTCGTGCTCGCCATTCGCCGCGGGCACCGGCGCGCCCTCCATCTTCTTCCATGCGTAGAGCGTCTGGCGCGTCACGCCCAGCAGGGACGCCAGTTGCGTCAGGTTCTTCGCCTTCGTCACCGAGGCGTCGGTCTCGCCCGCAACCGACCGAATCCGCTGGAGTTCGGAGGGCGTCAGCGTCTTGCCGGCCTTCACCTTCTTCAGGATATTGTGGACGTCGGCCTTCACCAGCTTCTCGGCATCCTCGGGAGTCAGCGAGTTGGAAAAGACCAGGGCTTCGTTGTCTTTGCTACGTCTGAGCGGCATACCCTTCTTCGCTGTCAAGCTTGACGCTCCTTCCACCGCCTCGAGAGGGCTGCGCAGTATTCTACCAGTGCCCAACGCAAATTCGTGTAAAGTGGGAAAATTTGGAAGTCACACGGAAAGGCCGCGCTGCTGATGGACCCCGCAGGGCGTATAAGTGGCCTAAAAGATTCCTTACGCCCCCCTCCCTTAGGTGGGGATCTTTGGTTCGGGCTGGACAACCCGCTAACCGCTGGCTAGCGGGAATAGATGAGTCCATCGCAAAGGCGGCTGCTTTCAGAGATCGAGGACGGGAAGACATCGTTCGCGTTTCGTGAGGGCGAAGACCTCGAATCTTGGGCCGATATAACTAACGCGCTCGATTGGCTCGCGTCTCGGCAAAAGATCTGGGTAACCCTGAGGCACAAGAACAGCCGTTGTTCCGAGCCGGAGCATGACTTGTATCTCGTGGACCGGGTCGAACTGTAGATCACACCTCTTCGGCCTCCAGCTCTTTGACCTTGGTGGGAGCTAGCCGGCGATCTTCGGGAGCGTCATATCCGATCGGGTGAAGCTCCCGTAGCTATTTCCACCGGTTGAAATCTGGGCTTGTCGAAGAGGGGGCTCTTTCCGGTGGGGGAAGATCAACCTGAATAGTCAGCGGGATCGGAAAATCCACCCCGATAATGGCTGCTTCTCCGGGAGCTAGATTCGGTACGAACTTGGCAGCAGCGGCGTCGATCTGCCCACATGCCATCTCTACCATTCGACGGTCCGCTTCATTGATCAGTCGATGAACGATCAAGGTTCCCATTTGGCTGAGAATTCCTGCTGGGATGTCGCGAGGCTGCTGGGTTGCAAGAACAAGACTCAACCAGTATTTCCGCCCCTCTTTGGCTAGCTTTTCAAAAGCATCGAGTCGATAGCGAGCTTCATCCTCCCCAAGGTGCTGATTGAGAAAGTTATGGGCCTCATCAAGAACGACCACCACGGGTGCTCTCTCCTTGAGCCTAAAATCTCTGATGTGCTCGTTCAGCCAGCGCCCGATCAAATTCACCGTTATTTCGCGGAGCCCAAAATCGAAGCTCAGCTGGCTGAGGTTGATCCTGAGAATCTGCTTGTCCTCTCTGGCTAAGAAGTTCTCCAACTCGGTAAATAGAGAATTACCTTCGGCGCTGCCAAATATCGGAGCCCAGGCGTTTGACGCTTTGACTGCCCGGATTTTTGCGACCAACGGCTGGCACCACCCTTGGGACTGTTGGTCTTCTATCCACGTAGTGCCTTCGTCTCTCGGGTTTTCCTTAACACATTCAAGAAGGATCTGATCCGCAAGGTTGGTGAACTCAAAGGAGTATTCCGGATCCTCGATACGTTTACGAATTTCAGCCTGCGAAACCACGCTAAAATACTCACGGCATGGCTTGTTCTTCTTTTTCACCAACCCGCCTTGTGTGAAGAAAGATGTCAGCTTATTCTTATATGCAGTATACTCAGAGCCATTTAGTATCTTGACCAGCCGGAGGCTATGGATCGCCTCAGTAAGCTTGATTCGCTGAGTTGTGGAAGGTGCCAGAATTGAGAAATAATCGGATTCTCGGAGGTTGTCGGGTGGGATTCGAACCTTGTCCTCCCCGTTGGGCGCCTCTCCAGTACCCAGGAAACAGGATTTATGACCTGTGGCCGCACGTGCGTATTCGCCCGTGGGATCAATCAGGATGATCTTGCACTTCGGGAGCTGCTTGCAGCAAGAGTGCAGCAGAGTGGCAATGGTTGTGCTTTTGCCCCCTCCCGTGGTCCCGAGGATGGCGCAGTGTCTTGAGAATAGTCCTTTAGCCGAGAGGCTTACCTGAGTAGCTGCAGAATCTTTCACATGGCCCAAGTGAACACATGCGACGTAATCTTGGCCCAAAGACTGCGAGATAGCCCCCGCAAAGCGTCCGACGATGGAGGGAGAGGCACCGTAAACCTGCGCTCCAAGCGTGGGATGCCGGGTCACTCCGCCGATAATCTTGTCTTTGTTTAAATCCAGGACGCCCAGTAAATGGAGTTTTGCAATGGGGTGGGGCGTTGCAGTTCGTCCAAGATTCGGCTCAAGGTCTAATCGTTCGACTGTGGGAAGGCGCACTTCCATGACCCGGGCAAAAACGGCTAAGGAATCGCAGTCAATGACTACGAAGTCACCGACGCCACCGCCCCCGAAAGAATTTCCATCGAGAATCCTCCCAGCGATCTGGCTTTCACCATCAAGGTTGATTAAAACGGCATCCGGAAAAACGGTGGTCACAGAGCCCACCCGTCGAACTGGATCAAAGGTCCTGGGAAGTTCCGACGCGTCCATTGCTCAGTTTGATCTTTCTCCTGGAATTCGGCGGCCAGATTCAAGCGCCTGAACCAAGCGGTTTACGAGATCGTCCTGACGCCTTGCCTCTGAGAAGCTCGGCAGAATCTGCGTGAAGTTTGCGAACGAACCCTCTACGAAAGTGATGTCTGCACCGGCGAGCTGACAGTCTGAAAGCTCTGTCCAGGGTTCCCAGCCCTTGGCCCCTATCTTCTCCTCAATCGCGTGGTCTGCGATCACCATCTTGAATGAATTTGGATTCGTCAGGAGAGCAGTTCTAATTGGTTGAACCAAATGATGGTCATTGAAACCAAAGCCGACTACGACGAGGCATGTATCCGGTTCGCGAAGCGATGACTGGTAGCGAGAAATCATCTCTAGGAACGGCTGTTCGTAGGATAATGCAAACTTTTCGTCTCGAGGATATACGAGGTGGGGCCTCTTGGTTGCTGGATTTCGCAACACGGAACCGGTGTCTTCATGAAGCTCCCAGTCAACCGAACCATGCAGCTTCAGAAGTTGAAACACGCCGTCGAGAAACTCGGATCCTGCCTTGTCCTTACCTCGCTTTACTAAATCATAGTCCAGCCAGCGGCCATGAAATCGGCGCGGGTAGGCGAACGAGAAGCCGTCCAAGTAAGGCATACCAAGCTGCTCTGCAGCGTTTTCCAAGCAAAGATCATAGTTGGTTGTGAAGATTTTCGTTCTAGGAAAGTCACCTCTGCGGGGAACCAACTTTCGGAGAAGCTGAACGTAGGGGGCCAGCGTGTCAGGAGTGCTTGCAAACTCCCGACACAGTCTCGAAATTTTCTTCTCCGCCTGCGCCTGAAAGTCACGCACTTTCTTGCCATCGGCGTCATCCCCAGCATGAAGCCTAGAGTGAAAAAGGCAAAGGCTCAGCAGGTGCTCAATGTCTTCTTCTCTGCCCTCTGACCTCGGGTGATTTACCAATTTTACTACTTCGGCGTGGTTTGCGATGCTGGAGCAAGATTTCCATAGGTCACTCATTCCTGGCCCTCCCACCGCTCTGGACGCTCCAGAACCAGTCAGAACCAAGAGATTCCTCGTTGTGAGTGCCCCGCTGAGAATCTGGGTAAGGCGTTCGGTTTCATTATCGTCTCTTGGGGGACTCTGCAATTCCACCCATTCTCCATTGCGGCCCGTACGAAAGCGCAGAAAGGGTTGTTGACTGTTCAGGGGATTAGCCTCGGACATCGTTGGAATTATAGGCCGAAAACTCGCTGATTGTCTATACATTGATGTCTCGAACTGTGCCCCGGGATGCTTTCGTCCTTACTGCCCCAGTCTGCGGCTAGCTCTGCTTTGCCGGCGCACGAACTAGCGCGGGGCAAAAACCGCCGGACTGGGTTTGACGTGACGCGAGGGCCAGAGTCTTAAAAAGGTAGGCAGCACGAAATCCTGAGGACTACTGTCCACCTTTGGACTCATGTACCATGACTTAAGCCCACGAGAGGCCGAGGTTGAAGGCAGGGTGGGGGCGAGTCAGGGGCCGCCCTGCCAAAACTTGTTTTTGATGACCAACATCAAAAATCTTCCAGAACCCATCACCCTCACGACTGAGGGCTTAACCGAGCGCTACTACCCGTGGCCGTTTTTCGAAGTCCAGGGGGCTGAAATCAGAGCTCATGGCATCGACCCGTATCATTGGCAGGCGATGCTGCATGACCGGCTGCCTGCTGACCACCCGCTGACTCCCATCGTGCAGACAATTCCGGCCGAACTGCTGTCGCTGGTCCGAACGCTGCCGGGGTGCACTTACGAGGCCCTGCAGCTCGCGCGGGCCAACCGCGCCGCTATGATGAAGATCTTGAGGACCTGCCCGTTACTGGCGGTTCATTTGGGTATTTATTGGAGGGAGCACCCGATGGACCTTCTGACGCTGATCTCGCACCTGAATGATGACTTTCCATCGCTGGCGCGCTGGCTGCGCCTGGTGCGATCGGATTGTGAGGACTATGGCGCGCCATTTCTCGTCCGCATGCTGAAGCGGGTCGAGATAGAAGGCGTCACCTATGAAGACCTCAATATCTTCTATCGGTCCTTAAGCCACATGCACGTATGCCGAACGTTGGCTCAGCATAAAGGTCCCATCAGCCCAGGAGTCATTCGCTGTCTTGAACTGCGCCCTGAGATCCTATCCCCCGCAGTGCTCAGAGTCGCGGCAGCCTCCGCCCTGCCGGTGCACGAACTGGCGCGCCGCTATGGTGAGCTCACCTTGATGTTGGGTAGGCGCCTGCTTGAGTGGCCGTCTGCAATTGAGTTGCGTGTGGGGATACAGCGGCTGGAGTCAGCTCTAATCTACAAGAATAAGGGCTGGTGCTTTGGGCCGCCGCCTCCACCTCAGTATCGGCGTGTAGAGACTGATGAACAGCTGCGCAAGCTGGCCCTCTTGCTCGAGGACGGCGGCGTCTTCGGCTACCGGAATCTGTGTGGCACCGGGGCTTGTGTGATCTATTGGCGAGATGACGTGCCCTTGGGTTTTGTCGCCGAGCGAATCAACGGGAAGTATCTGCCCACTGGAATTCTTGGTCATCATCCCGCTCCGTACTCTGCAGTAATCGACGACCTGATGCGCTATTTCAAGGAGCAAGAGCCATGCTGATACTTTGTTCATGCAACTCGCCCACGCCACCGAAGGATGGAAACAGATATGAACCTTAAGAAAACATGGACTACGTCATTCGAGATGTCTTTGCCGAATCCTGGCCCAGGTTACACCCAATGGCACCTGCTAGCAGCAGGCCTGCTGTCCCAAGAAGAAGCGATGGAGCTGCTAACGCAAAGCCGGCATCTTGGCGATGACCTGATGGTCAAGCGCCTATCGGAGCCAATGACGGAGTTCCCCGTCTGCGGCATTTATTTCGTCAACAACGACTCCGAAAGGAGTGATGAAGAGTTACGAAGTGTGTGCAGAGGCAGGACACCGCTGGAAATATCCAAGGCGCTCGAGCGGCCTCTGCTAGCCGGATACCACTGGAAACCAAGTTGGCTCCACCCTGTAGTGCGCCGAGCATGGGAGGCATCCTGTCATTCTCTCGGCCTGGACCCGCAGATGATGCAATGCGATTAATTTAGGTGGGCTGTTTTAGCATGGACGCCGGAAGGGCGGAGCCAGTTCTGCTCTTCCAGCTGTTTTCGCAGGGTAAAGGTGTGGCAGTATTTTACGAAATATTTACCAAGATTTCCTGCTCCAACTCTTTCGGCGCGGACCCTGTTTATATTAAGCTGTAGTGTGAAAAAGAGCATACACGCAAAAGAATCACTACATCAACCTGCCTCTAACGAGGCCCTTATGACACGCAAGGAGGCTGCTGAATATGTAGTCACGAGCAAAAAGTCGATTGACCGTCACGTAACCTGTCACGAGGGCCTACGAGTGATGCTAGGGCGTAGCGTCCGCGTTCCCCGGTGGGTGATGGAGCGGGTGGCGCGTGAGGGATGGCCGGCCCAGTGGCCAGAGCGCCAATCAGCAGCGTAAGGTGAGCATTATCCGCTCGTCAAGGTCATAGAGCTGAACCCGTCGACGCGCCAGAATTGCCAGCTGGCGCGTCGATTCTAGGTAAGTCATCGAATGAATTACAGGTTCAAGCTGTAAGCTCCATACCTTGGTCAGTGTCTCAGCGTGAAGGATCTCGAGTGAAGACCCTCCCTCGCAGGACACTGTTATTGCAAAAATCGGATGATCTCCAAATGTGGCAACGGAGGTAACGCTGAAAGGCTTCCTTCGAGCTTGCCTTAGCAGTTGCCCAGATCGGGCACAGTAGCTCGATATAAGCCCCGGTTCTTCGGATATCACGAAAACCTTTTCAGGTGAAATGGCAACATGATCTACAATACCATAGACCTCCCAGCAAGTGTAACCATCTCTTTCAATCCGTAATATCCTACGGGGTTCCAATACGAATACTGAATCGGCCGTGGCATGAGCAACCGAAGCACCGTATCTGCACTCGACGTTGAATCGAGCGGCCACTGCCCCGTCAGAATTCAGCCACTGGATACTTTTCTCACAAAGAATAACCAAAGTCCCATCAGTTGCGGCAGCAACGTCGTGTAGATCTGGGTAGGGTAAGCTGACCGTGATATCTACTGATCTCATTGACTGGCAAATCAGGAACCCGTCTTCGAACCGCCATAAGTGGCTACCAGAAATAACAGCAGGGCGTAGCACATTGACGGTTGATCTGTTTGAGCCGAGTGACCAGCTGATTTCCCTGATGAGCCGTCCTGTCTGCCTGTCCCACTGCCGCACCGCCTGAGTGTTTGAGCCGCGCTGGAAGCAAGCAGATATTGAGTCGGAAGCAGCAGAGAACTGAATCTGACCCAAGGCGATGTCCGGCGAACTGAATGCCCAAGTAGGTATCATGAAATGAAGAATAGCAACAAGGTTAGATGGGAACGAACAAAATAGATTCTTGAAGGGGTTTCGGAACTCGTAGAATGAGCTTGTTCTCTTCGGTAAATCTTCAAACTAAGTGAGGCGAAAGCCACTGTAATCGGTTTATCACTGAAGATCAATGGGATAAGATACGGGGTAGGTGTTGCCCGGGCGAAGACGGGGAGGCCGCGCTTCGTCGACCGAGAGGTACTGGAAGGCATCTTATGTGGCTTGAACGCTGGAGCGCGTTGGCGCGATCTACCCCGAGAGTATCTCATCGCCTCGACAGGCTAGCGTCGATTGCGTGATTGGGAGGAACTGGAGGTTGGGAGACGGTCCGGGAAGCCTTTCTGCGGGATACGCAATGGGCTGGTGGACTGTGAACAGGCGTTCGTGGATGCAAGCTTCTTTGCGGCGAAAACAGGGGGCGACGGAATCGGCAAGGCCAAACGGGGCAACGAAGTATATGGTGGTGGCAGACCGCCAACGTCTTCCTCTTTCATGTCGGCTCGCGAGCGCCAGTGGGGCCGAGACCACGCTGCTCAAAGACGCCGTCGGCCATCTCAAAATCCGCCGATACCAGGGTCCCCGAAGATATCAACAACAAGAGCAAGGTTATCAAACGTATGGCATACGTCTACCGAGGCTCTGAATGCTTCTTCCTTTAGACCAAAGATGGGACTCCCCCGAAATACCACGGTTGCTGCTCAAAAGCCGAAGATCAGCGAGCGCTCACGAGCTCACCAACCGGTGGGCTTGAGACCGCTCACCCCGCTTTCAACCACACCACGCGGCCGGAGAAATCGGCCGCAGCGGGGCAATGGAGCACTCTTCCAGCCTGTTCCACGCTGGCGGCGCCGGCATCCGTCAACTCGCCCACGACGCGCCAGGGACGGTCGCCAGGCAGCGGGAGGCGGATTTCGTCCGGCGCGGCAGCGAATGTATGCACGACAACCAAGAGCTGACCGTCGCTTTCGCGCAGCACCGCCTGCCAGCCCTTGGGATAGCGCCACGAGAGCCCATGCTGTGACACCAGTTGCGAGCGGCCACTCTTGATGACGGGAGTCACCTGAGTGTAGAGATCAAGTCCATGCCGTAGCAGCTGCCCCTGCTCGTCGGAAAGCTGGTCGATGTCGCCAGAAAGGCACAGCCGTCCGAGGAACCCGGCCGCCAGGCTGTAGCAGATGCGCCGGCGTGAATCGTTTGCCCGCAGTACCGCCCAGATCAGAGACTGGCGGGGTGGAATGAGTCGGTGCAGCGCCGCTCCGATGATGGGGATCTCCAGGCTTTCGTGCGCGTCCGAAAAGGACGACATGGCCGTGCGCCGCACGATCGAGGGCTCTAGCCGGTGGCCGCCCGAGGCGCAGTTCTCGATCACCAACTCTGGTAGACGCTCACGTAGCTGGTCGAACAGTTGCCACGTGCCCAGCAGGTGTTGGCGCAAGCCTTCGCCTTGAGACTCCGCACCATCGCAGCCAATCCCGATCGTCTCGTTGTAATCGATCTTCACGTAGCCAAAGCTGCCCCGTTCGAGCAGACCAATGATTTTTTCGCTCAGGTAATCGCGCACCCACGGGTCGTTCAGATCCCAGAAGCGGCGCCCTTTGGCCGTGATAGGGATGCCGTCGCGTTTGAGCAAGTGATCGATGAGGCTGAAGGCAGTTGAGTGCTCGCCACAGGTCTCGGCCTCGAACCAAAGGCCGGGAATAAGCCCCTGTCGGCGAATGGCCTCGGCGGTTGCCTCAATGCCCTTGGGGAAGAGGGCGGCACTGGGTTGCCAGTCTCCGTGCCCATTGGCCCAGGTGGCGTCGGGGCGCTTGTACCAACCCGCGTCGATCACGAAATATCGGACCGGTGTGCCCTTGAGGTGACGCGCGATGCGCACCACTTTGTCGTGCTGCGGATCGCCCCAAGTGGTACAGAATTCGTTGAAGGTAATCGGCAGGTCCTGCTCGACTGCCGGTTGCTCGTCCGCGAGTCGCTCCAACCGCTGGACCAGCCGTGCGCAGGCTGCATCCACGTCGCCCTCTACGCAAGTCAGGATCGCGAGGGGTGCCCTCAGTGTTTCCCCCGGCACCAGTGCCTTTTGCCAGTGCCCGAATTCGCGGTCGGCCAGTCCACCGGTTAGGGCCACGTTGTCGTAGCGACGATGCACCTCCATCTGCCATGACCCCGGCCACTCCAGTTGCGCTGCCCAGGTGACGCCGACCACCTGATCTTCGACCGCAGCCAACGGAAACCATTGGCGCACGGGCAGCGAGCCGACTTGGCCAAAGCGCTCTGTCCGCACCGCCGAGCCGCTCCAGGACCGCTCCAGATGCAGCTCCTCCAACGAACGGCTTTCAAGCCTGCCTTCCGCGCTCCAGCCCGAGCGGAACCGGTGCAGGACCATCCGGCCAGGAGCGTCATCAGGACAGAATGGGGAGAGGTTTCCAAGAGAGAAGCTGCTCAGCATCTCGAGGCTGACGGCCGTCAGGCCTCGGTTGCGGATAGTCGTCTGAACCTGGAGTGTTTCATCGCCATCCTGCCATTCCAGCCGGTGCTCCAATTCAAGGTCCAGCGGATGCTGCAGGCGAGAAACGACGGAATGGTGGCTCCGGTGCGATTCGTGGGTTTGGCCGGCAAATCGAAACTGGGCGGTACTGGGGCTGCGCTGCATCGTATGTCCTTGGGCGAAGCCGCCGCTGTAGGCGTCGTGAGCGAATTTGATCTGCACGAGTGGATCGACGGTTCGCGCGGGTTCAAGCACCGCATCCGCGCAGCTGGCGTCATAAACGTCCCAAGGCTGAGCGGTACGAGGCGTGGCTAGCTGAGCTTCCAGGCCGGCTGGAATCAGCTCCAGTCCGATCTGACCGGTGCTTTCATCAAGCAAGTAACGGATGGCGATTGGACCGCAGGAGAATGTGGAGTAAAGGGAAGCCATTTCGGGTGAAACGTGGAGCTGACGCTGGTTGGAAGCGTGTCAGGTAATGGGTTGACGTTCTATTGCGGTTGAACTTGCGGCTCTCCCCGGCTAAAACAACGATCACGTCGTTTCTATTGATAAGTGGACCCCCTTCCTGCTCCCAACCCCAAGACGAAGCGCCCCGGGCGGCGCGTCAGCCAACGTGATATTGCGGCCGCAGCCGGCGTCAGCCAGGTCACGGTGTCGCTGGCGCTGCGTGGGCATCCTTCGTTGCCTGAGGAGACGCGGGAACGCCTGCGGACGCTGGCCAAGGAGATGGGCTACGTACCCGATCCGGCTCTGGAGGCGCTGGTTTCCTATCGTAATGCCAAGCGGCCGGCGGCGTATCACTCTACCATCGGCTGGATCAATACCCACGATACCGAGCAGGGCTGGAAAACTGCGGCGACGACGCTCTACCACGATGCGGCGGTGGAACGAGCTACGGAATTAGGCCTCAAGCTCGAGACGTTCTGGCTCCGCGGCCCCGGCATGTCTCCGGCGCGGATGAGCTCCATCCTTCGCGCCCGCAACATCGTAGGCCTGCTCATGCCGCCTCAGCCCAAGGCGTTTGCGGACCTCTCGCTCGACTGGGGCAGGTTTGTGGTGGTGACGCTTGGATTCACGCTCAGCAGCCCTATCTTCCACTGTGTCGCCAGCAACCATTTTCTGTCCATGCGCCTCCTGATGCAGCAACTTGTAGCTCGAGGATACCGGCGCCCTGGGCTTGCAATCGTGCAGCAGATGGACGACCGCGTGGCTCGGGGTTGGACAGGCGGCTTTTTGGCCGAATCTTCCAGAATGCCGCCGGAATGTCGTGTGCCGCTACACTTGCAGGATGGTTTGCCGTTGGATCCAGCGCAGTTCGATCAGTGGTTTCTTGAACACGAGCCGGATGCGGTTGTGACGCTCCACCGCGAGATAATTCCGGCCCTGCAAAAGCTGGGGAGGCGGGTGCCGGAGGACGTCGGCGTAGCCTTTCCGACTGTTGTGCATCAGCTCGGCGAGTTCAGCGGCATCGACGAAGATTCCCGGCGAATCGGCCGTACCGCTGTCGACATCTTGTCAGGCCTTTTACGGCAAAACGAGGTGGGCGTGCCCGCGCATCCCATGCGGGTGCTGGTCGAGGGGCAGTGGGCGCCGGGCTATACGACGCGTGGGTGACGAGGTGCGTTACCTTTTCAGTAAAAGCTGAAGCGGTCTGGCTGGGACTCTGGCGGCCCGGCAAGATACGGCTGTTCAACCGGTGCTCCTATAGCACCTATCCCCGCGCATCTACCCCATGAGCATCCTTTTACCCTTCCCGCGGTTTAGCCGTCGGCTGTGTGCGTTTTGTGCCGTGACACTGGCAAGCGTCGTAATTGTCTCGGCGCGTGACCTGATCAGCCTTGCCGATCCCTCCAGCAGCTGGAATCTCTTTGTGCCCGCCAAGGCGGCCGACGCACATCCCGACTACACTCTCAAAGATGGAGTGGCCCGCCTGAGTGCCGATGCACCGGCTCGCTTTGCCCTCCAGTCTTTCTTGGCTTCTATAGAGCCCGGCCAGACTTATCGCGTAGGGGCCGAAATCGGGCTCCAAGGCAGCTACGCTTTCGAGCCGAAGACGCCGGGTGTATTGTTGCGCCTCACGTTTTTCGATGCCGACCGCAAACCGCTCGACACCGATCACCTACATTTCGGTCTGGACGGGCGGATGGTGACGGCCGATGCCATTGGTGCGCTCAACCGCACGAGCTGGCCCGAAGGCTGGCACCGGATCGACCAAACGTTTACCGCCCCCGAGCGAGCGCGATTCGTTCAAGTGGCGCTCTTTATGTGGAGCGGGCAGGGCCCCGTCCAATGGCGTGGAGTCGAGATCACCGACACGACTCAGGAACGCTCTACCGCCGATGCGCACGTCAGTGCTCCGGCTAAGCCGACCACGTCGCTTGAAGGGTGGAACGCTACGTTGCCAGAGCAGGCCACTTGGGCCGCTGGACATCCACGGGTCGTCTTGAATGACGACAAGCTGGCCGAGATTCGCCAGCGTATCGCAGTCGCCGGTCCGGCACGGGATGCCTGGCAGCGCCTGTTGGCCGAGTGCGACCGCTATGTCACGCCGGGCGATTCTCGCTACAAGGTCCCGGCCAAGGCATTCGCCGATTATGCTGCACTGGATGCCACCACGCATCAGGGGCGCAGCCAGATGGAGGTGGCGCTGCGGCGGTGGACGACGCCTATTGAGCTGTTGGCCTTCGCCTACGCCGTCTCTGGGCGCGATGAATATGGTGACGCGGCTGCCGCGTTAACACTTGCTGGCGTGCGCCGCGTAAAGCTCGAGCAGATGGAGCAGGGATTCTTTCTCACCCGCAGCTTTCTTGCCCGCGCCTCTGCGTTTGGGCTCGACTGGTGCTACGACCGCTTTTCGCCGGAGGAACGCCAAGAGCTGCGCCTTTCACTCGGCCGTCAAGTAGATGCCCTTTATCAGGGCACGCTCAATGGCGTCTGGGGGCAGTCTTCGCTAGGCCGCATCTGGAACTGGAACGCGGGTTCGTCGGCTGCGTGGGGCCTCGCTGCGCTTGTGCTCGAAGGAGAAACGGACTTCCCAGTGCGCCAGTGGATCTTCCAGGCGGCGCGCAACCTTGAGGACTATCTCGACTTCGGGATCGACTCCGCTGGTGGCGTGATCGAAGGGCCCGTTTACTTCAGCTACGGCGCTGGTGCGACGCCGTTTTTCATCGAAGCACTGCGAGCCACAACAGGCGAAGACCTATACACGAAAACGCATTACGCGCAGGTCATGGACTGGATGCGGTGGGAAATCCTGCCGTCGCCGGGGCGAGTGAACAATCTGATGGATTCGGACCATGTGGTGCGCGTCGCGGATCCGCTTACCTATGCGCGCTTTCGGGAAGCCGATCCAACTGCGAACTGGATTTGGCGGCACCTCTTTTACGATGAACAGGACTTGCGGGGCGGGGTGGAGTCATTGCCCGCGCTCGTGCTGTGGTCGCCTACTGCCGAAGAGCTGGCTCAAGCCACCGCGCCGGCCGTAGAGGCCCCAGCGGCGTTTGCTCCCGGGCGCGGTCTCGCCGTCTCGCGGACGGGGTGGGGCGAAGCCGCAGTCATGTTCACAGTGCACGCCCAGCAATACACCGAATTCAAGCACGACCAGGCGGACAAGGGCCAGTTCACGCTCTACGCCTACGGGCAGGATTTTGCGGTCGATTCCGGGTATGGCAACGACTCCAAGCCAGACCGCAGCTCGAGCGCTTTTGCGCACAACCTCGTGCTGGTCGATGGGCAGCCCCAACTGCAGGGCGGAGCTCACGCCCGCACCGACGGTTGGATCCGCAGCTTCCTGCCGTCTCCGGTGGTGGACCTGACCAAGGTCGATCAGGAAGACGCCTACGAGTTTTTCTACGCTTCGAACTTCCAGGACGCCACCTACCGGAAGCACCGCCAGACAGACTTCGCGCGCGCAATGCGGACGACACTCTTTGTGCGTGAGCCATTGCCATATGTGCTCATTTACGACGACATCCAGCGCGACGAGGAGCCCTATACCTACAGCTGGTTGCTCCACACTGCGGCCGACACGCGGGTGACGGACGCTGATCCCGCCATCGTTTTTCAGCCCAAAGGCGGGGACAAGGTTGCCCATATGGAGCTCTACGTGCTGAATCCGCAGCAGTTCGCGTTGGACCTCCAACCTTTCGAGACCACGCGCAATGGGAAGCATCCCCGCTTGGCGGTTGAAGCCGAGGCTGTGCGCCCGCAGTTCATCCATTGCCTGTTGCCCATTCCTCCCGACCTGCCGGCGCGTGAACGTCCGCAGTTCCAGAGCGCGTCCAACGGGAGCAGCGTCATTACCTGGCCCGATGGTCAACAGGATTGGGTCGGTGCGGGCCAGAAGGCCGGACCGAGTGGCTGGAGTGTGGATGCAGATGCCTTCTGGGTGCGCCTCAATGCCGCTGGGGAGCTGCAGGCGCTGGCCGTGATAGGCTGTCGTCGTCTCGCCCGTGAAGGGCGAAACATGATCCTTGCGGACCCGGCGGGAGACTTCGTTCTGGCTGATGGTCGCTTGCACGTTCCGGCCGAACAGGCAGACCCGAGGGTGCTGCAGCTCGGGAAGGTCTCGATCGAGCGTGCCGATCCTACCTTGCCGCCGCTTGCGCTGCCGCAACGTCCTCAGGCAAACCGTTAAGCTGCTTCCCAAATGGTCACAATCGGAATTGCTGGCGTATCCGGTTACGCGCAGAACCACCTGCGCGCCCTGCGAGAGCTGGAACAACAGGGGTTGGTGCGGCTTGTTGCCGCGGTCGCGATCAATGCCGCCGAAATCCCTGAAACCGTGGCTGACCTTGAGAGTCGCGGAGTCGAGATCTACGGGAACTATACGGCGATGTTGAGCGCTTGGCAGGGGCGTCTGGACGTCGTCTGCCTACCCACGCCGATTCACCTCCACGCCAGTATGACGATTGCAGCGCTGGAGGCAGGCTTCCATGTCTTTGTGGAAAAGCCGCTTTCGGCCACCGTTGCGGAGGTCGAGGCCATCATTGCGGCGCGCGAGCGCAGCGGGCTATTCGTCGGTGTCGGCTTCCAGGATATTTCGCTGCCACAGGCTCAGGAGGTGAAGCGCCTGTTGCTGGAAGGTGCGCTCGGGGACCTACGAGAGATCCAGATCGGTGCGCTTTGGCCGCGTGGGCTCGCCTACTTTGCCCGAAGCGGGTGGGCCGGCCGGATAGCAGTTGGGGATCAGGCCGTCTATGATTCTCCGCTCTCCAACGCGCTCGCGCACTTCGCCAACCTCGCCTTCTACTGGGCGGGGGCTACACCGCAGGTCAGTTGTCAGCTGACGGGAGTGGAAGCAGAGCTCTACCGCGCAAATCCAATCGAAAACTTCGACACCATTGCCGCGCGTTTCATGACGGACCGAAGCCAGCCGATTCGCTTCCTCGCTTCTCACGCCTGCACGGAAGAGCGAGAGGCGCGCATTCTCGTCTCCTGCGCCGCCGGTAACGTGCTGTGGCACAATGGCCAAGACGTGACCATCACCTGGCCTGACGGGAGTCAAAAGGTCGAGCCCCTGCCACGCCCCGGTCGATACATGGTGCCGATGTGGCGGGCATTCCTCGACCGTCTGCAAGGGCACGATGCTCCCATGGCCACGCCCGAGATTGCCTGCACTCATACCTATGCGGTTGAGATGGTCCAGCGCTCGGTCCCTGTCCAGACGGTAGCGGCGGATGTCCTCCGGGAGCGCGCGGAAGCGATCACGATCATGGGGCTCGAGAGCGTTTTTGATCGGGCGTGGTCGCGTGGTGTCCTGTTCTCCGAAGCGGGCGCCAGTTGGGCGGCGCCCGCTCCTTCATGACGCCCTTGAGCGCTTGTGCGCGCGGTGAGCAGATCGCTCGTTCTCATTTGGCCAGACCCCTCCTTTTCGCGTTAACTCCAACCCTTGAATAACCCCATGCCCATGCTGACGCCAGAGCGCCACCGCGCCATCCTCCGGATCCTTGCTGAGGATGGAAAGGTGACGATTACAGATCTGGTCGAGCGCCTCGATATCTCTCCGGCGACGGCCCGCCGCGATGCTTCCGCCTTGGCCGCGAGCGGTAAGGCGCTGCGCAGCCATGGAGGCCTTTTGCCGGCTCGCTACCTGCGCCAGGAGCCGCACTACCGTGCCAAGGCGCAACGATGGGCAGACCAGAAGGAGCGGTTGGCGCAAAAGGCGGCCGCGATCATCCCGCACGAGGGTAACATCTTTGTCGATGGCGGGACGACCTGCCTCGAAGTCGGCAAGCTGCTGCTCGACCGCACGGATCTGCGGATCTTCACCAATTCCATACCCTTACTTTCCCTGGCGGACGAATCCCGAGCCGCTTTGACAGCCATTGGGGGTGAGGTGCGCCGCGTGTCGATGGCCATGACCGGAGCTCTGGCGCAGGCGTGGCTTTCTCATTTGCGCTTCGATTTTGTAGTGGTGGGTGCCTCCGGCTTTTCCGCCGACCATGGCGCCTATACGACGGAAATTCACGAGGCGGCCGTGAAGTCCGAGGTCCTGCGCCGCGCCACTGGCCGCATGTTGGTCGCAGAAGCCGAAAAGCTCAATCAGCCCACCGCCGTCCATTTCGCCCCTTGGTGCAGCTTCAGCCATTTCATCAGTGGCAAGGCTGTCCCTCCCGAGGTTCGTCGGAGCATCGCCTCCGAAGGGGTCCGTATTCACCTCGTCTGATCCATTTCCCATGAAGACTGCGCGTATCAACCGCTTGTTCAACCCCGAGACCGGACGCTGCTTCGACGTGGCGATCGACCACGGCTTTTTTAACGAAAGCGATTTCCTGCAGGGGATCGAACACCTGCCCCATGCCGTGGCCCAGCTCGTCGCGGCCGCGCCGGATGCCATCCAGCTGACCGTCGGCCAGGCAAGTCATCTGCAGGGGATCAAGGTGCGGCACAAGCCGGCCCTCGTCCTGCGCACGGATGTGGCCAACGTCTACGGTCGCAAGCTGCCCCGCACGCTCTTTTCCCGCATGATTGCCGACCCGGTGGAGCAGGCTCTGCGCCTCGACGCCACATCGGTTGTGGTCAACCTCTTCAGCATCCCGGGCGAACCCGAAGTCGCCGACCAGTGCATCGAGAATATCCTGCGCATCAAGCCGGCCTGCGACCGCTATAGCATGCCGCTGATGATCGAGCCGCTCGTTTTCCAGCCTAACGAAAAGGCAGGAGGCTACATGGTCGACGGCGACCCGGCCAAGATCATCCCGTTGGTGCGCCAGGCTGTCGAATTGGGAGCCGACATCGTCAAAGCCGACCCGACACAGGATGCACGCGACTACCACCGCGTGATCGAGACAGCCGGTGGCATCCCGGTGCTGGTGCGGGGCGGCAGCAAGGCCAGTGAGCGCGAGATCTTTGAGCGCACCCATACGCTGATGGAGCAGGGGGCCGCCGGGATCGTCTACGGCCGCAATATCATCCAGCACGCCAACCCTGCTGCGATTACCCGCGCACTGATGGCGATCGTGCACGAAGGCGCCACCGTCGAACAAGCCCTGCAAATCGTCGCATGAGCCCTTCTCCCACAGTTCGCGTCGGCGTCATCGGCGCAGGCCTCATGGGCCGAGAAGTTGCCAGTGCTTTCGGTCGCTGGTTCACCTTGCTCGATTGCCCGGTGACCCCCGTCCTGACTGCGGTCTGCGATGTCAACCCGTCCGCTCTCGACTGGTTCCGGCAAGTGCCAACCGTAGCGAATTTCTGCACCGATCACCATCAACTGCTGGCGCTGGACGAGGTAGACGTGGTCTATGTCGCAGTGCCGCACCACCTGCACGAGGCGATCTACCTCGACGTCTTGCGGGCAGGGAAAGATCTGCTGGCAGAGAAACCCTTTGGGATCGATCTGGCGGCGGCGGAACGCATCCGCGACGAAGCCAAGGCTCTTGGGCGATTTGTGCGGGTTTCCTCAGAATTTCCCTTCCTGCCCGGTGTGCAGCGTGTAATCCAGGCGGTTCGCGAGCTGGATCTGGGCAAGCTGCTCCACATTCGCTCGTCATTCCTGCACTCCAGCGACCTCGATCCGCGCAAGCCGATCAACTGGAAGCGCCAGAACCGCTTTTGCGGCGATGCCGGTGTCATGAACGACCTCGGCCTGCACGTTACTCACGTCCCGGTTCGCCTTGGCTGGACGCCGCACCGGGTCTACGGGCAGCTCCAGAAGATTTACCGCGAGCGCCCCGACGGCCAGGGAGGCGTGGCAGTCTGCGACACTTGGGACAATGCCACCGTCCACGGAACTGCCACGCTCGAAGGCCAGGAAGTCCCGGTGACTTTTGAGATGAAGCGCATGGCACCGACTGAAACCAACACTTGGTCGCTCGAAGTCCTCGGCACCGACGCGGGCGCCCGATTTTCAACCAAGGAGCCCAAGACGCTCTGGATCTACCGGCGTGATCGCGAGCAGTGGTGGCAAAAGACCGACCTCGGCTTTGCCACGCCTTTCAAAACCGTTACCGGCGGCATTTTCGAGCCGGGTTTCCCGGATGTGCTGATGCAGATGTGGGCCGCCTTTCTCGCCGAGCGTGCTGGGGCTCTTGGCCGGCGTTTTGGCTGCGCCACGCCCGACGAGGCGGTCGCCCAGCATGCAATCTGGGCCGCCGCGCTGGTAAGCCACCGGGAAGGTCGCGTGGTCCAGGTTTCAACCGTCCAGCCCTCCTGAAGCGATGAAGCGCTCCGAAATCAACGCCGTCTGTCAGGCCGCAGCCGCTTGCTTCCACGCCAACGGCTGGCACCTCCCGCCCAAGCCCGCATGGGACGTTACGGACTTTGGGCGCGGCCGGTTTGAGCAATATGGTCTCGTCCTCGTCAATCTCGCAACCGAGCCCGAATACTGCGAAAAGCTGATGTATGCGCGCCGGGGGCAGCTGACTCCTTGTCACACTCACCGGCATAAGAAAGAAGACATCATCTGCCGCGCGGGCCGCCTGCGCTTGCGCCTGTGGCACGACCGGCCCGGGCGGTTCGACGACGAGCCGTTCTGCGTGCAGGTCAATGGCCAGTCGCTCGAAGTCCGTTCCGGACACGATCTGGTGCTGGAGGCTGGGTCGCGCGTCACGCTGGTGCCCGGGGTGTGGCACGAGTTCGCTCCACTCAGCGCGGAATGCGTCATTGGCGAAGTCTCCACCGCCAACGACGACCTCCACGACAACTTCTTCCTCGACGCATCCGTCGGGCGCTTCCCTCCCATTGAGGAGGATGAGGCCCCGGCGGTGCGTTTACTCTCGGAGCGCTGAGCTATGCCTGAAGGAATTATTGCTGCGGGGAACTGGATCCTCGATCAGGTGAAGTTGCTCGACGTATGGCCTGAGCAGGACGCTCTCGCTACGATCCGCAGCCAGACGGCAGGCAACGGTGGCTCCCCCTACAACCTGCTCAAGGATCTCGCACTATTGGGGGCGCGCTTCCCGCTACGTGCGGTGGGCCTGGTGGGCGATGACGCGTATGGGAGGGACATCATTGCGGACTGCCGCAACCACGGGATCGATACCGCCCAACTGGCGACGACTCCTGCCGCCCCCACCTCCTACACCGACGTGATGACGGTGGCCTCGACGGGGCGCCGTACCTTTTTCCACCACCGGGGTGCAAATGCACTGCTCGGGCCGGAGCACTTCAATCTCGAGGGGCAGGCCGCCCGTTGGTTCCATTTGGGCTATCTGCTGTTACTCGACCGCTTGGATGCAATCGGCCCCGACGGACGACCGGTGGCGGCCGCAGTGCTTGAACGCGCTCGTTCGGCGGGCCTCAAAGTGTCACTCGACTGCGTCAGCGAAGCCGGCCCCCGGCTGCGGCAAGTCGTGAGCCCGGTGCTGCCGCTGGTCGATCTGCTGTTCATCAACGATTTCGAATGCGAGGGCCTGACCGGCATCTCCCTCCGCCAAGGCGAGGCGCTTTGCACATCTTCGGTGGAGAAGGCTGCTCGTCAGCTTGTTGCTCAAGGCGTGCGCGAGTGGGTGGTGGTCCACTTCCCGGAAGGCGCCTGTGCCTGTTCCGCACAAGGGGAAGTCTGCTGGCAAGGCAGCGTATGCCTGCCGCAGGAATTCATTGCCGGAGCTGCTGGGGCAGGGGATGCCTTTGCCGCCGGCGTGCTCTATTGCCTGCACGACGAGCGCCCGATGGCCGCCGCCCTAGAGTTGGGCGTCGCCGCTGCGGCCGCTTCGTTGCGTGACGTCACGTGCTCCGCCGGGGTCCAGAAGGCAGAAGACTGCATCGCCTTGGCGGCTGATTACGGCTGCCGGTCCCTCATGGCCTTCGCGCCATCCCGAGCCTGAAAACCCACATCACTTTTTTCAATATGCTATACCCCATCGATTCAGAAACCCGCGAAGTCAAGGAGCTGAACGGCCTCTGGGATTTCCAGCTCGACGCGGACAATCGCGGCCTGAGCGAACGCTGGTTTGAACAAACCACTTTGCCTGGAAACACGCTGCGCATGCCCGTGCCTGCCAGTTACAACGACATCACGACCGAGGCGCGCGTGCGGGATCATATTGGCCCCGTCTGGTATCGTCGTACCTTTTTTGTGCCTCGCAGCTGGCAAGGCCAACGAGTGGCGATTCGCATCGGATCGGCCTCACACCGTGCCATCGTCTGGTGCAATGGAGTGGAGATCGTGCGCCATAAAGGCGGCTACCTGCCCTTTGAAGGGCCCGCAGCCGAGGCCATTCATTATGGAGCGGAAAACACCATCGTCGTCCGCGTCGACAACATCCTAGACTGGACCACGTTGCCACCAGGCGAGATTGTGACCGAGACCGGCAAGCCGCCATACCCTCCCGGCTACCAGCACCAGGTGTCCTACCACGATTTCTTCAACTACAGCGGCATCCATCGCCCGGTGCGACTCGTAGTAACGCCGCCCCACGGCATTGAAGATATCACGGTGGTTACGACGCTCGATGAACGCAGATGCGGAGTTGTGAAGGTCACCGTCGGATCCGGCGCCCCCCAACACCGCCTCACACTACATGCGGCCGATGGTGCTGCTGTTGCGACCGATACGGGCACTACAGTCGAGCTACAGGTCAGCCGCCCTGAACTTTGGGAGCCGGGCCATCCTTATCTCTACGAGTTGAAAGTCGAGGCATTGGACGAAAACGGTGAGCCCTTCGACGTTTACCGCCTGCCGGTCGGCATCCGCACCATACGCATCGACGGCGATCGCTTTTTGCTGAACGAAAAGCCCTTTTATTTCCGTGGATTCGGCAAGCATGAAGACTCCGACGTGCGGGGCAAGGGCCTCGACGAAGCGCTCAACCAGCGCGACTTCAACCTGCTCAAGTGGATCAACGCCAACTCGTTCCGGACCACGCACTACCCATATTCGGAAGAGATCATGCGCATGGCTGACCGCGAGGGTATCGTGATAATTGACGAAGTGCCGGCGGTGGGCCTCTATTTTTTCAACGACGAAGACCTGCCGACCAAAGACGTCTTTACCGAAAAGCGAGCGGGCAAGGAGCTACGGGAGCACCACAAGGACTGCATCCGCGAGATGATCGCCCGCGACAAGAATCACCCCTGCGTGGTCATGTGGAGCCTTGGCAACGAGACAGCTACCCACGAAGACGAGGGTGCGCAGCATTACCGCGAGGTCGCAGCCCTGGTGCGCGAACTGGACTCGACCCGTCCGTTGACGATCGTTGAATACAACTTTGCCTGGTTTTCAAAGGTGGGCGACACCGTCGATGTGCTGGGCGTAAATCGCTATTATGGCTGGTATTTTGACACCGCACGCTTGGATACAATCGAACTGAAGTTGATGAACGAACTGCAGGAGTGGCATCGTAAATGGAAAAAACCAGTCTTGTTTACCGAATATGGAGCGGATACAATTTCAGGCTATCACGTATTGCCCTCGCGCATGTTTTCGGAGGAGTTTCAGATCGATTATCTGGATGCCTGCAATCGAGTGATCGACCAATGTCCATTCGTCATTGGAGAACACGTATGGAATTTTGCCGACTTCCAGACTAAGCAGGGGCTGGTACGCTTCGGAGGAAACAAGAAGGGCGTGTTTACTCGCCAACGCGAGCCCAAGGCAGCCGCGCACTACATTCGCAAGCGTTGGCAGTCCCAGATCGAGCAGGATTCGTAACCTTTGGCGCGTCCACGTATCCTGATCGTTCTTTTTTCATCAGAGTGAGCGAATGATCGGAATTGACTGTTTTGATCACTAGGCGTTTCTCCGATTGTTCGGATCCCTTTTATTTCGCATAAAACGTTTTGTTCGCCCGGCTGTCTGCCAGCGCGGACCTGCCTGATGCCGCACAATTGTGCGTAGCATCAATATCCCCACCACCTACAATCTTGCTGTATGTTTCCCCTCTCCCCAAAAGCAAAGCGTCAACCCCTCCGCTTCGAAACAACGCTCACGATCGCCCTTGCACTGCTCACGCCACTGCCTCTGGCGGCCCAAGCCAACGATGCTGGCACGACTGCGCAGTCCAAGTCCTCCCAGCCGGCGGATGAGGACGAGATTTTCGAACTATCGCCGTTTACCGTCAACGCCTCGGAAGACACTGGCTACCGCGCAAGCTCAACCCTTTCGGGCACCCGCTTACGCAGCAACCTTAGCGACGTCGCTGCTTCCGTCTCGGTTGTGACCAAGGATTTCATGGAAGACGTCAACGCCAATGACCTTGGCGTGTTGCTCAACTACACCGTGGGCACTGAAGTGGCGGGCGTCAGCGGCAATTACTCTGGCTCTTCCGCGTCGTCCAACTATGTCGATTTCGATTCGGTCAACCGCAGCCCCTCGACGTCAACCCGCTTCCGCGGCCTTTCCGTGGCCGACACTACGCGCGACTTCTTTGCGACCGACGTGCCGATGGACAGCTACAATGTCGAGCGCGTCGACCTGAACCGTGGGGCAAACTCGATGCTCTTCGGCCTCGGCAGTCCCGCTGGCATCATCAACTCGACCCTGATCTCTGCCCAGCTCAAGGAAACGAAGAGCAACCTAAAGCTGGAGAACGACCAATACGGCTCCTTCCGCCAGTCGCTCGACCATAATCAGGTGCTGATCAAGGACAAGCTGGCCTTGCGCGTCGCCGTGTTGCATGACGACCAGAAATTCCAGCAGGATCCCGCCTTTATTGAGGATTGGCGCGTCTACGGCACCGCTACCTGGCAGATCCTCCCCAACACCCGCCTCCGCGTCAGCGCCGAATGGGCGGACCAGGAATCGAACAAGCCGCAGAACCGCCCCCCGATGGACTCGTTTACTTGGTGGTGGGATGTAGGGCAGCCGGTTTACGACCCCACCACCAATCAGGTGACGCTTCTGGGCGAGGCTCCGGAGAATCCGCTGGTGAACCCGCGCTCCGCCAGCGGCAGCCGCAATTCGAATATCATCAACGGCCAGATGAACAGTGCCTGGTCGTCCAACGTTGGAGTCATCCTCGAAGATCCCAACCAGAAGGGCTTCGGAATCAGCGGGACAGGCGCTCAAGCCATTGAAGCGCGGAATGAGCGGGCACGTGTCGCTGGTTCCTCATTGCAGACGGCCAGCATGGTCTCACTGCAAGGCAGCCGGCAATATCTGCAGCAGCTCAATGGTGGCAGCAGCAGCCCGATGTACAACTTCTGGCGGCACCAGCAGTTGTCCGACCCAGACGTCTTCAATTTCTACGACGACATGATCGAAGGGGACAACAAGCGCGAGTGGGCCGAGTGGAACACCGTTACCGCCGTGCTCGAGCAGCATTTCTTCGAAAACACGCTTGGTTTTGAGGTGGCCTACGATCACGAGGAGATGGATTTTGGCTATTATAACCCGTTCAATAGCACGGGCTACACCATCTACCTCGACATCAATACCAAGCTGCCCAACGGCGAACCGAACCCAAATCTTGGCCGGCCCTTCATCGCTGACTACGGCTGGGGCTCTTCGAGCAGCACCGTGCGCGATGCGACCCGATTGACGGGCTACTACGAGCTCGATTTCAACAAATACAACGATGGCTGGATCGGGAAGTTGCTGGGCCGCCACACCTTCACCGGCAACTTCAACCGGCAGACGGTCGACGGCGAGGTCTTCCAGGGCCGCCCGACTCTGATGGGCCTCGATTATATCACTTCCGAGGCCGAGACTTACCACCCGGCTGGCGGCCTCAGCCGCTACTCCTATGAGTCGCGCCGCGCGATGATCCAGACCGCCTACATCGGCGACAGCGTGATCGGGCTGGGCGACGCCGGAGCCGCCGACTTGACGGGCATTAACGTGCAGACCGGCGTGCGCGACCTCGACTCGGTCGATGTGCTCTACTACCAGTCGCCGCTCAATGGCTCAACCACGTTGGCGGACTGGGAGGTGCGCAACTTTGATCTCGTCCAGAACGACGAACACGACTTCCGCACGACCTCGAGTGTCACCAACCGCACCCGCGGCGAATACGATTCCCTCGCCTTTATCGCTCAAAGCTTCTGGTGGGACGGCGTTTTCGTGACGACCGCCGGCTGGCGCCAGGACGATTACGACACCTTCGAAGCCGGCGGCGCACCTTATGACCCGGAGACGGGTTTGCGTATCATCGACGACAGCTACCGTGCCCAGCCCAGCCTGTCCGACCGCCAGCAGACGTTTGGCTACGGTTGTGTGTTTCATCTGCGGCCCTTCATCCAGCGCTACCTCGACAAAGACATTGGCCTGAGCCTGATTTATAACCAGTCCGACAACTTCCGCCCCACAGCGCAGCGTTACGACCAGCTCGGCCATGAGCTCGATCCGGAATCTGGTGAAACGGAAGAATACGGCGTGCTATTGGACGTATTTGATAGCCGCCTTACCCTCCGTGTCACTCATTATGAGTCATCTTCGAAGAACTCGACCAACAGCAACTTGCGTGAGATCCAAAACGCCTTCGCCCGCGAGCCCGGCTTTGTGGTGGAGAACAATGCTACAGGCCTGAACAACGATCTGCCGGAAGCCCTTGCGGCCTGGGATGCCTGGATGGCGTCGCCGCTGGGGCAGCAGTTCCTCGACACCTTCGAATATCGCTACGAGACCGACGTTGACGGTAACACCAGTTACACGCACGAAGACCGTATCAACACGGTCGTCTCCACTTCCGATACCGTGTCCAAAGGCTGGGAATTTGAAGCCACGATCAACCCCACACCCAACTGGCGGATTTCGATGAATGCGGCTCGCAATGAAGCCGAGCGCGACAACACGGCCAGCACCTTCGCCTATGTGCTCGAGGAAAGTATTATGCCCGTCTGGGCAGGGCCAGCTGGTGATCTGCGCCGCAGCGCAACGAGCAACGAAACGCTCCGCGAACATGCCCAGAGCGAATACGCCAAATTCCAGCGCGAGTTGATGCTCGACGGCCAGTCCAATCCGGAAATCCGCAAGTGGCGCTTCAACCTGATCACCAACTACAAGTTTACGGAGGGGCCGCTCAAGGGCTTCAACATCGGGGGCGGTATCCGTTTTCAGGACAAAGCCGAGATCGGCTATGGCGTAACTGGCACCTCGCCCGAAGACGCCCAGTATGACGTGACCCAGCCTTATTATGGCCCCAGTATCACCAACTACGATGCGTGGATCGGCTACAGCCGGCGCGTGGGGCCGGTTTGGTGGAACGTTCAGCTCAACGTCCGCAACATTGGGGTGGGAGACGAGCTGATCCCGGTCAATGCCCAGCCCGATGGCAGCATTTCCGCCTGGAGAATCCGCGAGCCGATGGTGTTCACCCTGCGTAACTCGTTCTACTTCTAGGCAATCGAGACAAGAGCCGGCACGTGTAGCCAATGGGGGTGGCAGCGTGCCGGCTGCCTCTTTTATCACAAATCCTCTGGGCGGAGCTTGCTCCCCCATTTCTGGTTCGGCTCCGGCCGCGCTTTCCCTTATTTTGCCCCAGACCCTTTATGGACAAGACGATCGAAGTCGCCGTCATTCTAGTTTACCTGCTGTTTCTCCTCGGGATCGGTTTTTCATTTCGCAAGCTCGACCGCGACGCCAGCGACTACTTCCGCAGCGGCTGCCGAGGCACATGGTGGCTGGTCGGCACCAGCGTCTTCATGTCCGGGATCAGCGCGATCACCTTCACCAGCAATGGCGGCGTCGCCTATGCGGCCGGGCTCAGTTATCTGGTTATTTACCTGGGCAATGTCATTGCATTCGTCATCAACGCGCTCTGGCTCGCCCCCTGGTTTCGTCAGCTGCGTGCGATCACTTTCCCCGAGGTCGTAAGGATGCGTTACGGCGCATCCGCCCAGCAGATTTACGCCTACGTCGGGCTCGTGGTCTTCCTGCTCGGGGCCGGCATCCAGCTGTGGGCATTGGCGCTGTTCAGCAGCACCATCTTTGGGCTGCCCATCCTGTGGGTCATCATCGGAATTGGCGCGGTCGTCATGATCTATTCCACCACGGGAGGCAGTTGGGCGGTGATGGGGACCGACTTTGTGCAAGGGCTGATGATGTTGCCGATGACGGCCCTCATTGCGGTACTGTGCATTCAGGAGGTTGGCGGGCTCGGTTTGTTTATCGAGCGGCTTGGAGACCCTGCCTTGCATGGGGACTATCAGCTGCTCAAGCCCCAGGGGCACGAGTTGGCGGGCAAGTTCGGGCTGCCATGGATCGGCGCAATGCTGCTGTTTCAGATCATGACGCAGTGTTCGCTCAATTCCGCGCAGCGCTACTTCTCCGTCAAGGACGGGAAGGAAGCGCGATGGTCGGCCTGGCTTGCCGCTGGGCTGATGGCGATGGGTACCCTTTGCTGGATCATTCCTCCGATCACCGGGCGCATGTTGTTCGCCGACCAGATCGCGACTCTGCCGCTGAACAATCCCGCGGAGGGAGCCTATGCCTTTGTCAGCACGCGCCTGCTGCCCAATGGCCTGGCCGGAATGATTGTCGTTGCGATGTTTGCCGCCACCATGAGTTCGATGGATACGGGCATCAATCGCAATGCCGCCATGGTTGTTCGTGATGTCTTGCCCGCCCTGCGGCGCCTTACGGGGCTGAAACCGATCCCTCCAGAGGCCGAAGTGAAGATAGGACGGGCCACATCCATCTTCTTTGGCTGCCTCATTATCGGCATCTCCTGCTATTTTGCGGGCGCGAGTGGCCATGGCATTTTTGAGGTCGCCTTTCGTATCGGCGCCGTCATTGGGGGGCCGCTGACCGTGCCGCTGGTGCTGGGGATCTTCGTGCGTCGCGTGCCCCGCTGGTCGGTCTTTGTCGCTGTCGGGTGTGCTACGCTGCCGAGCCTGGTCGAGCTCTATCGAACAACGGCCCTCGGGTTGCCTGCCTTCAGCTGGCCCACCATCACCTTCCTGGTTTACGGCCTGGGTGCGCTCGGTTTCCTGGCGACCCGTCCCTTTGCCCGCCGGATGACGCCCGCGTATCGGGAGCAGGTTGATGAATTCTATACCCGTATGCACCGCCCGATCGATTTCGCCCGCGAAGTCGGTGAAGCCAATGACGACTTTCAGCTGCGCATCCTGGGCCGCTTCGCTCTTGCAGTGGGAGGGTTCGTCACGCTGCTGGTCTTTCTGCCCAATCCGTTGAGTGCGCGCTTCATGATTGTCGGCATCGCCGCCTTTGTTGCAGCAGTCGGGGGCTTTATGATGTGGCGCGCCAGCAAGCGGTGATCCTGAGTAGCGTTTTGGTAGTAGAGTTGAAAAGAGGATCTCGACGGAGATCCTCTTTATTCGATCCGCTCGCTCGCTTATCAATAGAAGTAGCAGGACTTTCGTCGGGCGGGAACGAGCTAGATAGGCTTGGGTCCCATGAAAAATACAACCCCACTCCTTCATAGACCCCAATTCCGAAATCTGAAACCGCTGGCGTCCCTGATCGCGGGCCTCTCGGCGGTAACGGCCTTTGCCGACATCGTCGGCCCAGACGGATTGACTTACCCCGACTGGACCAAGGCGGGCATTGCGGGCGGCATTCCCGCTGTCACATCGCCACTGGTCGACCTGAGCGCCTACGGCAGTGACTCGGCAGACGACTCCGCAGCCATCGAGGCGGCTGCGGCGAGCCTCACCAGTGGTGGGGTCGTGTACCTCGGTGCCGGCACTTATTATCTGGACCGCCCGGTCGTCATCGAAAACAGCGGCGTCGTGCTGCGTGGGGCAGGGGAAGGCTCCACCAAGATCGTTTTCCGCTGGGCCGGTCCCACCAGCGCACCCGAGTTCACCCGCCCCGCCTCCGGCTCGACGGTCTACCGCAACACCTACATTCAGGCATTTGCGAATCCCGATGACCTGAAGAAGCTCACGATCAAGGTTGACGGCACCACTGTGCAATCCGTCTCTCGCTCGAGCAACAGCGAGGTTCCCATCTGCTCCATCTCCACCAGTGGCCAGAAGGTCATCAGCAAAGCCGGTGCTGGCAGCGTAACGCTTTCGGTAGAGGCGCAATACTTTTCCAGCGCGACACAGACCAGTTCAATGACCGTCACGCTCGATAGCTCTACCGTCTCGGATCCCTGGCGTATCCCCAATGAAGTGGGCGGGGTAGGGTTGATCGGTGCCATTTCCTTCCTTGGAGGCCAGCCCACCTTTAACAACACAATCTATTCGCAGAAGAACCTGACCGCTACTGCCGCCCGCGGAGACGACGAGATCGTGCTTTCCTCGGGGCACGGCTTCAGCGTTGGCGACAAGTTGGAGATCCAAGCCCCGCCGACGAGCCGCTGGAACGCTGAGACAGGCAACCCAATTACCTTCGGCGTGCACCGTGCCAACCAATACGAGGTCACCGGCGTCAGCGGCAACACGCTCACCGTTGATGGCAATTTTCGGGTTGAATTCACACTGGCAGACGTGCCCTATGTCCGCAAACTCGCGCCCATCGAGCGCTGCGGAGTTGAAGACCTGACGCTGGAGCAGACTACCGATCTCTGGATCTGCGGCTTTCTCTTCAGCAACGCTTGGGAATGCTGGGCGCAAAACGTGACGGTCAGGAAGGCTGGCCGCCATCCGCTCTACATGGTCAGCTCGAAGTATGGCGAGATCCGCGACTGCACGATGATCGATGGCGTCTGGAAGGGCCACGGCGGGAGCGCCTACGTCGGTTGGGATCAATCCTACGACTGCCTGATGGAAGACGTGTCGACTGCCTTCCTGCGCCACGCGCCGATCGTCCAGTGGGGCGCATCCGGCAATGTGATCCGCAACAGCACCTTCTACGGCAGCGATGCGCAGTTCCATGCCGGCTACGCCAACGAAAATCTCTTCGAAAACTGTGTCGTGCTTTCCAATGTGGGCGACGGAAGTTATGGCGGCGCCGTCTATTCTGCCAACGACACCAGCCACGGCATCAATGGCCCCCGCAATGTCGTCTACAACTGCGACTTCAGTGCGCCCAACGACGGCTACTACAACGGTGGTGTATGGCTCGGAGGCGGCAACAACGACTGGAAGATTTTACACAACCGTTTCCTGCTAGAGAATGAAGGCGCGATCTACCTCAAGGAAGCAAGCACCGATCACCTGTTCGGCGACAACGTGTGGGTGCTGCGGTCGCCCTCCAGTGGAATCCAGATCGACAATACCGGCTCGGATGACATCTCTGTGGTCGACAACGACTTCATCGGCATCACCGCTGCGCAGTTTTCGGGCGGCGCCATGGCTCCCGACGCTACCAGTGGCAACTCGTTTACCGACATGCTCGATTCCCTATCGCTAAGCAACGGCAGTTTCGAGTCGGGCATCACCGGTTGGGTGCAGGCGGAGGCCTCCTTTTCCGCCGTGGTCTCAGGCAGTGCCAAAGACGGCACTTATCGTCTTCGCCTGACCGATACCAGTGTCGGCAGCGGCTCAGCCTACAGCTCACGTCTGGAAAGTGGCAGCTACAGCGTCAACCCGGGCGAGACGTGCCAATTACAATTCTGGACCAAATTCGTGGCGGGCGACGATACGGGAGCTGTTGTCCAATTGCAGTTCCTGAACAGCTCGAACAACGTTCTTCGCAACGTTTCCACCCAGATCAAAGATTACTGGACTGAGTGGCGACTGGTCTCAATCACAGGCGACGCGCCAGCTGGCACCGCAAGCTGCCGCATTGCAGTCCGCTCATATGACGACAAAGAGGCGACGGTCGATTTCGACGGCTTTCGCCTGGGCGTGCTCCCGGTCGGGATCGCCAATCCCGGCTTCGAAGGGCAACTCGACTTCTGGGACGACACCGGCGATAACGGCCTCAGCGTCGCCGACACCAATGCAGCATTTAATGGCAGCTATGGCGTGCGCGTGACCGATAACTCCGCTTCGCTCAATTCTTCCCTCAAAAGCGAGGAAGTCCCCGCCACCGCGGGCAAGACCTATCAGGTCCGCTTCCGCGCCCGCGTCAATTCAGGGGAGGGGGTGCGCGTCTGGCTGCGCTTCTCCAACGCATCCGGCAGCATCATCGACGAGCAGTCCTATACGCTCCCTTCGGCGGCGGACGCGGCGGATTGGCGGCAATATGTCTTGCAGGCCATCGCCCCCGCCAGCACCGCCTTCGTGCGGGTGCGGATTCGCTCCTTCGCCACCTCCGGCCTGGAAGCTGACTTCGATGATTTCGTGCTGATGGAAGCTCCAGACCGGCCGACGCCAAGCACGCCTTCGATCTTTGCATGGCAACGCCTCTAGGCGCCACCGCGCTCCGTCCTTCAGCGGAGCGCTTTTTGCTCAGGACGGGCCACAAAAAGAGCCTCCGGTTTCCCGGAGGCTCGTCTTGGCCCTGTGTCACTATCCAAAAGAATCAGTCTTTTGGAACCCAAACCCATTCGCCGCTGCTGGCCGGTGCAGGCTCGTGCGTGAAATAGATCCAGCGCCCCATCCGAGGGCTATATACCCAGGGAAACTCCGCCAGATAGAGTGAGCCAAACCAGTTGGCGGCATGAACCCAGTTTTCCTGGGTGTAAGGATAGCCGCCCCAAGACTCTCCGCCCCCGGTGCTGCCGCTTTCGACTTGGGCCGAGATGTTCTTGATCGAAACCTGGCTTGCGGTGCTGGCCGCGTCGCTCACCCGCAGGAAGAGCATATCAAAGGTTTTGAACGGCGCGCCTTCGCCCAGATCCGTTCCGTTGTCGTTGACGGCGTAGCTGGAGACGAGGGTCGAGCCTTCGTAGATGTTCATCGTCTGTACCAGATTGCTTTGGCTCTCCAGATACAGTTCGTAGCTCAGCGTATACTCCACGCCATCCTGAAAGCTGTAGGTGCCGGAATCCGAGAGACGGGTAAAGGCGGAGGTGCTGCCCAGCAGGCTGTTGTTGGGCGGCATGCGCTTACCGAGTTCCGTTACGGAGCCCGTGGGGTTCGAGGTGAAGCGTAGAAATGCGGCGTAGCCTTCGGAGTCGGCCCAAGGGCTGACCGCGCCTCCGGAGTCGGTGTTGATATCTTCTTCGACGCGTCCCTCTTCATGATGGAACAGGCCCATGCGAAAGCCGCGGCTGGCCCCGGAACTGAGCCCGGTGGGGACCAGTGTTACCGATACGGTCAACTTTTCTCCCACGTTGAGCGTGTAGGGCGTCCCGGTAAAGTAGGTCCAGATACGGGTGGTGCTACCGCCAAAGGTGAAGTCCAGGCTGCCGGTATTGACAACGAGGCCTTCGGGGGAGCCGGTCCAGACGGCAGCCTCATCCGGGAAGTTGGCCTCGAAGCGATTGCCATCGGCAAACGAGTCGTCGAGCAGCACGGTCTGGCTGTGCAGCGTGCCGGCAGCAAGGACTGCGGCGAGGGAGCATGCCTTTAGGAAGGTCTTGAGGGGCTGTTTCATGTGCAGAGGAGTGTGGGTGTTAAAAAAAAATAAGAGACATCATTGGGCGGTGACTTCTACCGCGTGCCATGCCACAGGGCCTTTGCCCGTCCAGATGAAGAGCGCGACCTGCACGTAATGCGCGTTGGCAGGGGCTTCGAAGTCTCCCTCCAGATCGGTCCAGCCGCCGGGCCAGCTTTTGCGGTTCAGGTTGCCGATGGCGGCAACGGTAGCCGTCTCGCCGCCGATCCCGATGTGCAGGTGCTCACTGTCCAGCGGCTTCTTGTCCGCATTGTAGTAAGTCAGGCGCAGCACCACGCCGGGGGATTTGCGTTCAAGCTCCGACTGCGGTGTAATCAGAATCCGCGCCTTGTAATGGCAGGGCTGCCCCGGTTCGACCGCCGCCAGCGATGACTGCAGGGCAAAACGGGCCAGTTCGTCGGACTTCATCAAGGCAATGCCCGAGTCGATCTGAAAAGAAGCGCCGCAATCGGCATATTTCGACGGCACAAATAGCCGCCACTCGGAGGCGTGGGCGTCGCTCAACTCGATGAGGGTGCGCGCCGGCAACGAAAATGCGGCACCGAAGGTCGCGGCGACTGTCAGCAGCCGATGCAAGGTACGACTGCGACGATATGTAGGGCTGAAGGGATTCATAGGGGAGTCTTTGGGGTTGGGGATGAGCTGCCTGGGCAGCGCTGCTTCGAATGGCCAGATGCTAGGATGCCCCGGGTTATGGCACGAGCGGAGCACTGCTTTTATTGAAAAGCCAGGATCGTTATCTCTCTGTGGGTTCAGGGCACCGCCAGGCGGAAAAAGGTCGGCTGGCCCCAGGCAGGAACTTCAGCCGCGTGTTCGACGAGCGCATCGGCGTCGGCCTCCTGTTCGGTGCTGTATACAGCGTCCCAAGTGCGAAGGTCGGTCGAACGTTGCAACTCAAGCCCGAACCCGTCGCGCGCCTTGGGTTGCCGCCATGAAAGGGTCCATACGGGGCCTTCGGCTTCGATCTGCAATCCTCGATCGCCCAGATCCGAATCTGGTCCGAGGCCAAGAGCGAATTTCAGCCCTATCGGCGTTCCATCCAATCCGCGCGCCAGGGCGGGGTTGGGTTCCTTTTGCCACGCAAAGATCGAAGGAACCGGAGCCTCAGGCAAGGCGGGCGCGGTCAGTACAAAAGCATCGTCGAAGTAGGCGCTGCCGCTGCCGCTGCCTTCGGCTTCGGCCATGAGGATAACCTGCAGCGTGGCCGAGCCTGCGGGAACCATCGCGCGGTGCACGTATTGGCGCCAAGGAGCGGGGCCTGGGGGCAGCAGGTGCAGCGTCTCCATAATGAGGGCGCCATCGCGATCCACAAAGCGCAATCCAACGGCAAAGCCCTGCCCGTCAACCACACTCGCGCGGATGCGAATCTGCGCCGTCTCTCCCACAACGACAGGCATGGCACGGCTCACTACTTTTACGGCCTCGCCAATGTTGACGAGCTCCAGGCCGCGCCCTCCCGTGTAGGCGGCATCGGCGGAAGCCTGAGGTTCACCAGCTTCGATTGACCAAAATACCAGACCGCATTCAAAGCCGGGATTAGCGAGCGCAACGGGAACTCGCGCCAATCCGATACCATCGTAGTCGACGGTCGAAATGCGGTTCTCGTAAGTCCTCAATACCACCCGGACGCCAGCCGCATTTGGTGGTGCGTCTCCATTCACCGCGATGCGCCGCCATGCTGTCCAGTAGTCCTTGATTACCTTGTTGTAGCCGGTCAAGACCATGCCCGAGGCGTTCACAAATTGCAGTTCGAGCACGCCTGCCTGCGAGGAAGCCTCGACGGAGCGCACCCAGGCGCGGGCTTGCCAGGTCTGCCCCGGTTCAACTGGGTAGACCGCTGAAGATACGCTCGCCGCGGTATCGGTATTAGAGTCAGTCAGCCGAAGGCCGTACGTGCCGACCCGTGCCGCTTCTGTCGTGGTGAGCGCGCCGTTTCCCTCGGTTGTCCAGCCTGCCAGGGCGGCTTCGAAACCAGCGCTTTCCAAGACAACTGGTTCAGTGCGGTCGAGAAAAGTATTGTCGGAAGCCAGTGCCGGTTGCATGAGCCCGCTGGCCAGTTCGCTTGCGGCCAATCCGTCAAAGACGTTTCCGGTGATCTCGATTCCGGATGAGGTCTCATTGTCGTAATGCACCCCGCCACCCGGTTCGCCGAACGCCCAGACGTTGTGGTAAAACAGGTGGTCACGGCTCCGATCGCGCAGATAGATTGCGCCCTCGTGGTCGAGCATGAAGCGGCTGTGCAATATCATCCAGTCATCGTTGCCACCGCCAAACCACGCCCCGCCATTGTAGTAGCCGTCGTTGGGCGCGCTGAAGTCGCAATGGTAAATGACGTTGCGCGGGCCGTTGACACCGTGGCTGGTGTCGCTAGCGGAGTAGAGCGCGCCCCCATACCCTCCGTCTCCAGTGTTGGAGAGCACGACACAGTTCTCGATGAGGTTTTCGTGCGTATAACCGGCGTGGAATTGCGCGTCGCTGCCGTAGAAGGTGCTGTTACGGATCACGTTGCCGGCCGCGCCCCACTGGAACAGGGGTGCATGACGCAGGAAGGCCGTCGTCACGTTTTCCATCAGGCAGTCGTATGACTGATCCCAACCGACGTAGGCGCTGCCGGCATGGCCCTTCCAGCCGGCGTCGATCATCGTGCAGTCGCGGATTTCTCCGTGTTTGGAGCTGACCATGTAGAGCGGGTGGCGACCAGCCTTTCGGACGGTCACGTTTTGCGCCCAGCATTCCCAGCTCTGGCTGAACAACACACCACAGACCCAAAGATCGCTCGTCTGCTCCAGCGTCAGGTTTTCAATCCCGCAGCGTTCGATGGGATCCAGCTGCCGCACGAAAGCGCCATCTTCCATGGGAAAGTCGATCCGCAAAGGCGCATCGACAACGACTTTGCTGCCGTTTACCGCGACAACCTTATATTGATTGGCCCGGTGTGTCCCAAAGGTGATCTGATTCCCTGTTTCGGCGTTCCAGCGTTCCGTCGGCGGAGCCTGGATCTCCAGCCTGTCTCCCACCTCGAAACCGTGGCCGGAGCCGAGTTCCAGCACCTCACTCCCACGGATCGCCGATTGCTTTAAGGTCCGCTGCGAGTAAATCGTGTTGTTGAAGGTGGGCTGGCTGCCTGCAAACGTAATGGCTCCCAACAGTCCGACGCCTCCGCTTTCATTGGGCAAGATCCATGGGCCGTCCGTGGTCGCCTGCAGCTGGATCGTTTGCGAAGTGCTACGAGTGGGCTTCTCGTAGTAGTCCACTTGCACGGTGAGGGTGACACTGCCAGTGCCGCCCGCCTTGGTTAGGATTTTTTGACCGTTGGTTGAGAGGCTGCAGATGGGTTCATCGTCTTTCAGTCGAGAAGCCGATTGCACCACGACCCCATTCACCAGGATCGAGATCTTTTTCAGCCCCTGCGGATCCGCAAAGGCCTGAATCCACGAGTTCTTGTAGACGTTGCTGCCCGGTGCTGGCCAAAGAATCTCGGGATTGTTCTCTGGTCCGTTCCAGCGAAAGACGATCCGCGTTGCATTTTGGCCTGCTCCTCGCAGGACGACACCGCTTTGGCGGATCACGACCGGCCGGTCCAGGTAATAGGTTCCCGCTCCAAGGTTGACGACACCTCCGCCGGTGAGGCTGGCGGCGGCTTCTTCAATTGCGGCAGCATCGTCTTCCAGGTCGGCGCCGTGCACAGTCAGGTCAACTGCGGGCGAAGCCACCGCAGGAATGCCGCCGTTAATCCCGGCTCGTGTCCAGTCGGGGTATTGGAGCCCATCGGGCCCAGTGATCGAGGCGTGGCAGGCTGCCGCAGACAGGAAGGCGCCAAGGAGAGGGAGGGTAAAACGCATGGAGTAAAAGGGTGGGGTAGATTCCGCTGTGTCCCTTTTGGATCTGCCGGTGGTCCACATCGCCGGCGAGGGTAGGAGCGTTTTTATTGAGAAGTGGTCGAGGTGACGTGCCGTGAGATTCGTTTTTCAATAAAAGCGGCGCTGCCGTTGAGCGCTCGGCTGCGAGTCCTTCAGCCTGCGGGCACCTCGCTGCGGATCTACTCCCCGCAACAGGCTTATCCTATGAACTCACAGCACCCCATTCTCACTCCTCTGGCGGCCGTCATTGCCGGCCTGATTCTCTCCTCGCAACTGAGTGCCACCGTGCTCCTTTCGGATTCCTTCGATTACATGGATGGCGAGCTTGTCTCCGTGGCGGGTGGCAACTGGTCGACTCTCGACTCGGCCTACGCACAAACCTACCGGGTGGTGGACGAGCAGTTGGTGGCGGAGTTTTCAGCCATCGGAGGCTCCACCAACCGCGAAGTCGGCGCCGCGCTCTCCAGCTCGGCCACCACCGGCTTTGTCTACACCAGCTTCCAGTTCCAAGCGTCCGTTGCTCCCACCTCTTCCGCAGGCTACATCGCCTTCCTGACTGCTGAAGGTTCCACCGGTACCCGCGCGAGCCGCCTCACCTATCGCTTGAGCGACGGTGGCCTGCAATGGGGCATCACCAACACCTCCAGTGCCAGCCAGGCCACGTGGCAAACGGCCACCGCCGGCGATCTGGACACGGCCTACCTCATCGTCACTCGCTACGACCTCTCCACGGGCACTTCAACCCTCTGGATCGATCCAACAGACGAGCTTTCGACGTCGGTGGAGTCGACGAACGGAACGCTCATCAACGAGGTGGGCGGCGTGGGGCTACGTTTACGGTCCAGTGTCGATTCCGGCACCTATGCGCTCGATAACTACCTCGTCGGCACCTCTTGGAGCGATGTCGTCTCGACTGCCGCCGTTCCGGAGCCCTCTACTTACGCGCTCGCCGCAGGCTTCTTCACCCTCGGCTTCGCCGCCTGGCGCCGCCGCCGCGCCTGAAGCGATAGCGGAACTTTGCGTCTTCCTCGCCGACGGCCACACCAGCCGTCGGCTTTTTGGCGTATCGCCCATGGCATGTTTAGCGTCTACGTCCTGCTATTACTTTAGTTTACGTTTACCTTAGGCTTCATTCCTAATCGCGAGAACAGACAGAATTCGTCTACAACCCCTAATATTCTCTAGGGCCAAGCACTTTTGTTAAGTTGCCCTTCATCCTGCTAGTCAGGTAGCCTTCTTGATCAATCGCGTAGCGACCGGGTAAGTAAAGTTTGATCTCCTTGTTGTAGGCCCCTGTTAGCTCCGCTAGTGCTTTACGCAATGGCTTGCAGCGACTTCTGGGCCGTCCTGCGCAGTCTATGTAGCGGTTGGTGCTTAACAGCTGAGCAGCAAGAATCAGCAGTATTCGCTGCTTCCTTTCGAAGCTGTGTGATCTTTTGTCAGTCCAATTCTCGCTAATGCTAATAGCCATCAGATCTTTAGATTGTTTACTGGGCGTCCATTTGAGTCTTACACAAGGGATAAGGTCTGGCCCCTTCATCCCGGGCCACTGTTGATCTCGGCCTATGATCTGCTGGATCGCGTGAAAACGAAAAAACCCGTGGACGATGGTAGATCCATGGACCAAAAGAGGGGTCTTAAAGCCGTCACGCAGTATCTCTGTAACCAAGCGGGACGTAACGGTCTGGAAATGGTCAATTATACAACGGTAGTACTGATAGTCCATAGGCCAGTTGATATCGCTGCCTAGGTCTCTGGTCCTGAGCTGGCGATGGAGATCAAGACGAAGAGAGCTGGCGGAAACATGAGTCACTGGTGCATCCGTTAACCTGAGCATTATTGATGGTATATGTTGTTGTTTTGCAGGTTGCAATCGAAAGACGGAAAAGTCCGACTTTTGCGTAAGATTCAGAAAATCAGATATATAAGGGACGTTTACGTTTTTTCTGAACGAAGATCAGAATATAGCATATGAAAGAAACGACAAGAGCTCTGATCGAGCTTGCTATAACAGGAGACGAAACGGTTGGAAAACTGCAGCGCCAGCGCGTGCTAGACGCGCTGGAGAACTCGGAGGAGCGAATGATGCATCCGGAGGCAAGGCCAATGACGGTTGCACGGCTCGCCCAGGTGCTGGGAGCCTCCCGGACGTCGTTATATGCTGAGGCCAAGCGTCATGGTATCTTGCTTCACAGGGGGTGTGCCGGAAAGTTGACGCCTGAAACAGTTGACCAATTCCTCCGAATCATGCGCCCTGCGCGGCAAACAAAAAAGCTAAGATGAGCTTAGAAATATCTAGTCGAAGTCCCTATTTCTTTTCAGTCATGCGCATGGATGGAAAGAGGAAAAAGATTGCTTTGAGGTGCAAGTATGCAGGGGTGCCACCAGAGGGGTATCGCATTTCCAGCCCAGGTGACGCTGAGTTTGAAGCCTCGCGCAAGCTGGCTCTGGAAGAGGAGGCTAAACTGGCTGCGCGTTTGCAAAGATCCAACAACCCCGCTCAGGTGCTAGCTGAGTGGAGCCGTAATGGTCATAGCGAATTGGCGCCGACCCCAGAAAGGTTAACAACGGACAAGCTCTATGCTCTCTGGCTTAAGCAGCCGCGCAAACGCAAGAGTAAAAGCCCAAAACATGGCGAAGAGGTTCGGCGTCAGTTGAGCATGTTTGCGGGCTATATGCAGCAAAAATTCTCGGTTGAGGATTTAGGGACAGTGGAGTCGCGCCACTGCAAATTATATGTCAGTGATCTGGATGATGGAAAGCTGACAAACGGTTCAATCAATAAGCGCGTGGGAATTCTCTCGGCGCTTTACAACGCGGCGGTATATTATGAGTATCTCAGTCGGAATCCATTTGAAAAAGTAGAAGAGCTAGAGGACGACTCAATTTCAAGGCGTGCGTTCTCACAACAAGAGATAGAGGTGATCTTGGACCGCTGCCAGGATGATCCACAGTTGCATTTCTTAATCGCGGTAGGTGTTAGCACGGGCATGAGGTTGGTAGATTGCTGCCAGCTCCGGTGGAGAGAGGTAGATCTGAATAGGGGATGCATAAGGATAAAAACTCGGAAAACAGGAAAGGAGGTCGCTATTCCGTTGTTCCCAAGGCTAAGAAACGTTCTGATCAGTAGGGGAGTTGGTAACCCTGAAGACTTTGTTTATCCCGCTGTGGCAAAGCAGTATTCCCGAAATACCAAACTGCTTGACAAGCGGCTAAAGGAGCTCCTGCTGGCGATCGGGTTCAATCTTGACGATGCGGACGAGAAGAGCTTGCAGGTCGTACGAGAAAAAGGCAGTCGCCGCGCGTCTACATTCGGATTTCACGCGCTTAAAACGACCTTTATCACCTTGGCGGTGGCCAGTGGCGTCCCTATTTCGGTCCTGCAAAAGGTTGTGGGCAACAACACGGTTGAGGTCATTATCAATCGCTACATTCAGCTTAGCCTGGACCAATCAAGGCAGGCGTTCAGTAAGCTGCCTACTGTCATTACTGGTCTTCCTGCTTCAGTGCCGGACGCTCGTGACCAGGTCCTGGCCGAAGTGGAGAAGATGAACTCGGAAAATTGGCAGATCATCCGAGCGGAGATACTCCGAAGGTTTGGGGGCAAGCCTGATGGCGTCCACTAGTTACGGTTAAGAGGTCTGAGGCTGGTTATATCAACGCGCCAGAGCGGCTATTCTGTGCCTCTGGCCAAAGCCTCTGTCCTCGGCCCTCAGGCGTATCTCGCAGTCGGGGACTTGTTAGTGGATCATTTGGTGCTGTCAGCATAGACGTTGAAGCCGAAAGGACAACTGCCAGGGCGCTCCCCGCCTTTAACATCGCTAGAGGGGCTCCTCACGCATTTTCCAGTAGCACATCAGTTCGGTTCGGTGGCAAAACCGTAGAAGCAGCGAGGCTGGCAATAGTGTTGGTAGCTGACAGAGGCTGCACGCCGGGACTGGAGGAGTTCAGATGTCAAAACTGCAAGGTAATGCCCTCCCCACAGACTTTGAGCATCACAAACACGGGCCATTGCGACATATTAACGTGCTTTGCACCGCAAGCCCGCGCCATCAGCGGGCTCAGAGACTTGGGACACGCTGCCGGCTGGACTTGGGACATTGTCCCAAGTTTGGGACGTGTTCAGGGGTGTTCACCGGTGTTAAAAGTTGCAAACGTCCCGACGCATGAGCATGCCAGAAATCTGGTCAAAAATAAAAGCCGCTGAAAATCAGCGGCTTTTACCGGTAAATTGGGTGCAGGGGCTGGATTTGAACCAACGACCTTCAGGTTATGAGCCTGACGAGCTACCGGACTGCTCCACCCTGCATCTTTGAAAGTAAAAGTTTTAGAATGGCGTGATTCGCTTTCGAATCAAGATCTATTTCTGATAGTCTTTATTTTTTCGGATCCGTCAACGGAATTCCGAGAAAAAGTGACGTTTTTTTGTCAGCCGTATCTCGGAAGCGTGACGGAGCAACTGCTTCACCCGAGGCGGTTTTTGAAATCGGCGTAGGTGAATTCGCGCAAGACCTCCAAGTGGCCGGTCTCCGGGTCGTAGGTGGCGATGGCGGGGTGCTGCACGCCGTTGAAGAACGAGGTCTTCACCATCGTGTAGTGCGCCATGTCGGTAAACACCAGGCGATCGCCGGCCTTGAGGGGCTGGTCGAACGAGTATTGACCGATCACGTCGCCGGCGAGGCAGGTCATGCCGCCGAGGCGGTAGGTGTGGGCTTTTTCGCCGGCCTCGCCGCTGCCGATGATATGGGGGCGGTAGGGCATCTCCAGCGTGTCGGGCATGTGGGCCGTGGCGGAGGTGTCGAGGATGGCGTTGAGGCCGTCGTTTTCCACCACATCGAGGACGGACGCGACTAGCACGCCCGCATTGAGGGCCACGGCTTCGCCCGGCTCAACATAGACTTCCACGCCGAAGCGTTTGCGCACGCGTTCGATGCACTCGCAGAGGAGGTCGAGATTGTAATCGGGTCGGCTGATATGGTGACCGCCGCCAAAGTTGACGTATTCCACTTGCTCGAGCAGGTGCGCGAACTTCTTCTCGACCACGCGTAGGGTGCGGTCGAGCGCATCGGAGTTCTGCTCACAGAGCGTGTGCCAGTGGAGGCCGCTGATTCCGTCGAGGGACACCCCTTGCAGGTCGTCGTAGCGGATGCCGAGGCGCGAACCGGGGGCGCAGGGGTCGTAGAGCGGCACCGCACCCTCGCTGTGCTCCGGATTGATGCGGAAGGCGCAGTCGATGGAGCGGGGAGCCGCTTCGATCAGGGGGCGGAAGCGCTTCCATTGGGCCACGGAGTTGAAGACGAGGTGGTCCGTCAACTCGAGCAGCTCGTGGATGTGCGCTTCGCTGTAGGCGGCGGCAAAGGTGTGGACTTCCTTGCCAAACTCTTCGCGGCCGAGGCGGGCTTCCCAAGGGCCGCTGGCGCAGACGCCGTCGAGCGTCTCGCGGATCAGTGGGTAGACGTGGAAGAGCGAGAACGCCTTCTGCGCGAGCAGGACCTTGGCACCCGTGCGCTGCTTCACCTGACCGAGGACGGCCAGGTTGCGACGCAGCCCGCCGAGGTCGACGACGAAGCACGGGGAGGGGGCCTGCTGAACGATGTTGTTCAGGTGCGGGTCTTGCATCAATGGGCTAGTTCAGGACTTCGACCGGTTGCTCGACGACCTTCCACGGCAGCCCGTGTTGGTTGAGGGCTTCCATGAAGGGATCCGGGTCGAACTGTTCCATGTTGAAGACGCCTTCGCCGCGCCACTTGCCTTGCAGCACCATCTTGGCGCCGATCATCGCGGGCACGCCGGTGGTGTAGCTGATGGCCTGGCTGCGGACCTCGCGGTAGCAGGCTTCGTGGTCGCAGATGTTGTAGATGTAGAACTGCTTGCGTTCGCCGTTCTTGATCCCGCGGGCGACGATGCCGATGCAGGTCTGGCCCTTGGTCAACGGACCGAGGGACGACGGGTCGGGCAGCACCGCCTTGAGGAACTGCAGTGGGATGATCTCCTGCCCATTGTAGACCACCGGGTCGATCCGCGTCATGCCGACGTTCTGGAGCACTTCGAGGTGCTTCAGGTAGTTGGCGCTAAAGGTCATCCAAAATTGGGCGCGCTTGATCGTGGGGAAGTGCTTCACCAGCGATTCCAGCTCCTCGTGATACATCCGGTAGATATTCAGCTCGCCGATGCCTTCGGGGAAGTCGTAGCCGCGGTGGCAGCTCATGGCCTTGGTTTCCACCCAGTCGCCATTTTCCCAGTGGCGGCAGGGGGCCGTCACTTCCCGGATGTTGATTTCCGGGTTGAAGTTGGTGGCAAAGGGCTGGCCGTGGTTGCCCGCGTTGGCGTCGATGATGTCCAGCTCGTGGATTTCGTCGAGCAAGTGCTTGGCGGCGTAGGCGGTGTAGACGTTGGTCACGCCCGGGTCGAAGCCACTGCCGAGCAGGGCCATCAGCTTGGCCTTCACAAAGCGGTCCTGATAGGCCCACTGCCAGCTATATTCAAACTTCGCGGTGTCGCGCGGCTCGTAGTTGGCCGTATCGAGGTAGTCGATGCCGGCTTCGAGGCAGGCGTCCATCAACGGGAGGTCCTGGTAGGGCAGGGCCACGTTGACGACGAGGTCGGGCTTTTCCTGGCGCAGCAGGGCGACCGTTTCGGCCACGTTGTCCGCATCCACCTTGGCGGTGCGGATGTCGCGGCCTTGCATTTCCTTAATCTCGCGGGCGATCGCGTCGCACTTGCTCACGGTGCGCGAGGCGAGGACGATTTCGGAAAAGACTTCCGGCACTTGGGCGCACTTGTGGGCGACCACGCTGCCGACACCGCCGGCTCCAATAATCAGGACTTTGCTCATTTTCGGGCTAAGACTGGGGGCTCAGGATTGGTAGTAGGTATAGCCGTTGAGGTTGCGCAGGTAGATTTCCATGATCTGCTTGCGCTCGCGGCTGGAGATATGGCCGTCGCGCACGGCGTTTTCCGCACGGCGGCGGAAGCGGCTGGCGACTTCCTTGGGGTCGTATTCGACGTATTCGAGCACATCGGCGATCGAGTCGCCCTCGATTTCGGAGCGGATTTCGAACTTGCCCTTTTCGTCGACGCGCACGCTGGCCACGTGGGTATCGCCCAGGAGGTTGTGCAGGTCGCCAAGGGTTTCCTGATACGCACCGACGAGGAACACGCCGAGGTAATAATCCTTGTCCTCTTCCAGTTCGTGCAGGGTCAGGGTGTTCTTGACGTCCTGCAGGTCGATGAAGCGGTCGATCTTGCCGTCGCAATCGCAAGTGATGTCGGCGATCACGGCCTGGCGGGTCGGGGCCTCGGCGAGGCGGTGGATCGGCATCACCGGGAAGAGCTGGTCGATGGCCCAGATGTCGGGCAAAGACTGGAAGACGCTCAGGTTGCTGTGGTAGGTGTCGGCGATGGCCACGTTGAGGCTCTCGAACTCGTCGGGCACATACTTTTCGTGCTTCAGCATCTCGGCGATCTTCTGCGTCAAGGCCCAGAAGATACCTTCGACCTGGCCGCGCTCGCGGATGCTCACCTTGCCATACTTGAACAGCTCGCGGATCTCGTCGCGGTAATACAGGCTGTCGTGGAAGACTTCCTGCATGTTCTTGCGGGTGAGAGACTTGGCGGCGTGGAGGATGTGCTTGGAGTAATCGTGCGCATCTTCGGGCAGCTCCGGCAGCTTGCTGCTGGGCGCAAAGCGGCTCACGTCGAGCACGTTGAAGATCAGCACCGAGTAGTAGGCGACGGTTGCGCGGCCGCTTTCCGTAATCAGCGTGGGGTGGGCGATCTCGTCCTCATTGAGGATGGTCATGACCACTTCCACGATGTCGCGGGCGTATTCGCCAATCGTGTAGTTGCAGCTGCTGGCAAAGTTGGTCGCGCTGCCATCGTAGTCGACGGCGAGGCCGCCGCCGAGGTCGAGGAAGCCCATCGGGGCGCCTTCCTTTACGAGCCCGGCGTAGGTGCGCACAGCTTCTACCACGGAATTGCGCACGTCGCGGATGTTCGGCACTTGCGAACCGAGGTGGTAGTGCATCAGGCGCAGGCAGTCGAGCATCCCGGCCTTGCGTAGTTCGTCCACCACCTGGATGATCTGGTTGGTGGAGAGGCCGAAGGCGCTGCGGTCGCCACCGCTGCTCTTCCAGTGGCCGCTGCCGCTGCTGGAGAGCTTGAGGCGCACGCCGATCAGCGGCTCGACTCCCATGGCCTTGGAGCGCTCGATGATCAGCGGCAGCTCCATCATCGTTTCGATCACGATGACGCAGTTGATGCCGAGGCGGCGCGCACTGAGGGCGAGGTTGATAAATTCCGCATCCTTGTAGCCGTTGCAGATCAGGAGCGATTCCGGATCGTCGAGATACGACATGGCCGTGATCAGCTCCGCCTTGCTGCCTGCTTCCAGGCCGTGGTGGAACTGCTTGCCGAACGTCGTGACTTCTTCGACGACCTGCTGCTGCTGGTTGACCTTGATCGGGTAGACGCCCCGGAACTTGCCCTTGTAGCCATACTCGTTGATGGCCTTGGCAAAGGACTCGTTGATCAGGCGCAGGCGGGAGGCCAGGATGTCTTCAAAGCGCAGCAGCACGGGCATGTCCCAGCCGCGCTCGCGTAAGCCTTCCACGATTTCGCGGAGGCTGGCGCCGGCCAGGCCGGGCTCGCCTTTGGGGTTCACCAAGACGTCACCGGACGACGAGATATCGAAGTATCCCGCCCCCCAGTTCTTGATGCCGTAGAGATCGGCCGCTTGTTCGAGCGACCATTTGTCCAACAACGGATTTTTGCGGTTCAACGCGGTCTGTGTTTCTGAAGGGTTTGTGGCAATGGGAGAGGCCATGAAAATGCGTCAAAAGTCGTGAATAACAATCAAGAAATGCAACGCGCCTGCGGATTTTTGGGAAGCTCGAAAGCCGCCCATTCCGAAGCGGGCCGCCACGGGTAAGGGTGAGAGAAAAGGTGATCTTTTCGACTGAAGCGGAAAGCTCATCTGGCTAACACTACGGGGCCGGAAAAACCCGACCGCATATCCTAAAGTATCTCTCCCGGTCGCACAACCGTTTTGGCCGAAATTGGGCTTTAGCCGCCAAAATGTCACGCATTAGGGGCCGGAATCTGACTGTTTGGCCTCAAAACCAGCATTGACCATCGACGCCGCTCGCCCGCTGCGGCATCTTCGGGCATTCTGTTATGCCCCAGCTATCTCCCTACGCGCCCTCGGGCCCCCAACCGAAGCCAGTCGTCTCGCCCGGCGAATGCTGTTTTGCCGCCAGCCATTTCGAGCACGGCCATATCTACATGCAGATCGACGGTCTGGCGCAGGCCGGGGGCACCCTGACCAAGATCTACGAGCCCGACGACGCCAAGGCGGCCAAGGTGTTGCAGCACTACCCCGATTGTAAGCGGGTGGCGTGCTTCGAGGAGATTCTGGAAGACCCCCGGGTACGCATCGTCACCTCCGCCGCAATCCCCGACGAGCGGTGCGACCTCGGCCTGCAGGTGCTGAGGGCGCGCAAGGAGTATCTGACCGACAAGGCGCCCTTCACGACGCTGGACCAGCTCCAACGGGCCTGGGAAGCTGCGCGCGACACCGGGCAGCGCTACATGTGCTGCTACTCCGAGCGCCTGTTGAGTGAAGCCGCCTACCACGCAGGCGAGCTCATCCGCCAAGGGGCCATCGGGCAGGTGCTGCAGGTGATCAACCTCGCTCCACACAACCTTGGCGCCGCCGGTCGTCCGGATTGGTTTTTTCAGAAAGCCCGCTACGGCGGCATCCTGACCGATATCGGCTCGCACCAGTTCGAGCAGTTCCTCCACTACACGGGCGCGACCGATGGGGTGGTCAACTTCGCCCGGGTCGAGAACTTCGCCAACCCCGCTTACCCGGAGCTGGAAGACTTTGGTGAAGCCTCGCTCACGTTGAACAACGGCGCGTCCTGCTATTGTCGCCTCGACTGGTTCAACCCCGCCGGCCTGCGCTCCTGGGGCGATGGCCGCACCTTTGCACTCGGGACCAAGGGCACGCTGGAGATCCGCAAGCAGCTCGACGTGGGCCAAGACCACGGGGGCGAAAAGATCTACCTCGTCGACCAGGAGCGCGAGCATCTGATCGATTGCCAGGGCAAAGTCGGCTTTCCCTTCTTCGGCCAATACATTCTCGATGTACTCCACGGCACCGAGCAGGCCATGACGCAGGCGCACAGCTTCAAGGCCGCCGAGCTTTCGCTCCGCGCACAGGCCGCAGCCGATGCGGGCCGTTCATCAGATTAGAGCGCCGTTCGACAAACGCGCGGTGGCAATTCGACAAGCAGCGGGAACGCGCCTAGGGTAGGGGAGCGATGCGGCGTTTGAAGCCAGCACGGAACCCCGACCCATCATGGCCAATTTTTACGATCAACTGAAGAAGATGCGCACCGCCCAAGGCTTCATTGCCGCGCTCGACCAGAGCGGCGGCTCTACGCCCAAGGCGCTGCGCGAATACGGCATCGAAGAAGATGCATACCAGACCGAGGCCGAGATGTACGACCTCGTGCACCAGATGCGCAGCCGCATCATCAGCAACGAAGCCTTCGACGAACGCATCATCGGAGCCATCCTTTTTGAGGCCACGATGGAGCGCAAAGTCGAGGGGCAGCCCACCGCCACTTACCTGTGGGAGCAAAAACGCATCGTGCCGTTCCTGAAAGTCGACCAAGGGATGGAGAAAGAGCGGGACGGCGTGCAGCTGATGAAGCCGATGGATAGACTCGACCACCTGCTGCAGCGGGCCAAGCAGGAAGGGATCTTTGGCACCAAGATGCGCTCCGTCATCCACAAGGCCAGCATCGAAGGGGTAAAGGCCGTGGTTGCCCAGCAGTTTGAATATGCCCGCCGCATCTGCGCGGTGGGGCTGGTGCCGATCGTCGAACCGGAAGTCGACATCAAATCTCCCACCAAGGCCGAGGCGGAGAAGCTCCTGCGCGAAGCCATCGTCGAGCAGCTCGACCAGCTGGAAGAAAACGAGTTGGTGATGCTCAAGCTCTCCCTGCCCAGCCAGCCCGGCTATTACGAAGCCTGCCGCGCCCACCCCAACGTGGTCCGCGTGGTGGCGCTTTCCGGCGGTTACGACCGGGAAGAGGCAAATGCGCAGCTCAGCAAGAACTCGAAGATCATTGCCAGCTTCTCCCGCGCGCTGCTCGAAGGGTTGACTGCGCAACAGAGCGACGAAGAGTTTACCAAGACGCTCGACGCCTCCATCGAGAGCATCTACCGGGCTTCGCTGACTTGAAGTAACTGCTTCAAGATTGAGGTAGTAGCATTACTCAACAAAATCGGGTGGCAATTCGCCCCCCGATGCGCCATGACCTGAGCGCCACCGGCTCATCGTGGGCCGCCCCTTCCTTCATGGATTCGCAACCCAAGCCAACTCTGCGCAGCGTGCTGCCCTGGCTGGTGGCCATCGCGTTTTTCATCGAGACGCTCGACGCCACTATCCTCAACACCGCTGCGCCCCGTGTGGCCGAGAGCCTCGGTGTGGAGCCGTTGAGCCTCAAGGCTGCGCTCACGAGCTATGCGCTCAGCCTCGCCGTGTTCATCCCGATCAGCGGCTGGGTGGCAGACCGGCTGGGCACACGCCGCACCTTTACCAGTGCGATGGCGCTCTTTGCCCTCGGGTCGCTGCTCTGCGGCCTTTCGGTCAACCTGCCCATGATGGTGGCCTCCCGGATCCTGCAAGGGGCGGGGGGCTCGCTCATGATCCCGGTGGGCCGGATTGCGATGGTGCGGACGTATCCGCGCTCGGAGCTGATCCGCGCGCTCAACTTCGTCATTATTCCCGGTCTGCTCGGGCCCTTGCTCGGTCCGCTGGCGGGCGGTTTGATTGTCCAGTGGCTGCCCTGGCATTTCATCTTCTGGGTCAATCTCCCGTTCTGCTTTGCCGGCGTGCTCGCCTCCAGCAAGCACATGCCCGACTACCGCTCGGAGACTTCGCCCCCGCTGGACTGGGTGGGCTTCCTGCTCTTTGGCAGTGGGGTAGGGCTGCTCGCCTTCGCGCTGGAGGTCTTGGGCGAGCACACGCTGCCCATGGCGACGGTGGCCCTCATTGCGGCACTCGGGGTGGGGCTGGTGGTGACTTACGTGATCACCGCGCGCACCAAGGAGCACCCGCTGCTCGCGCTCGACCTCTTCAAGGTCCGCACTTTTCGGATCTCCGTGGTGGGCGGCTTCGTCACGCGGCTGGGCATCGCGGGCATGCCCTTCCTCCTGCCGCTGCTCTACCAGATCGGGCTGGGTTTCCCGCCCTGGAAGGCAGGCCTGCTGATGATGCCGGCCCCGGCGGCGGCCATCCTGATGAAATTCCTCACGGGCCCCATCCTCAAGCGAATCGGCCACCGGGTCGCGTTGCGCTGGAATACGGTGCTGCTGGGCGGCGTAATCGCTTCGTATTCGCTGATCGAGCCCGGCCGGCCCATCGCGTTGATCGTCGGGCTGGCCTTCCTGCACGGCTTTCTCATGTCGCTGCAGTTTACCAGCGTCAACTCGCTCGCCTATGCCGATGTGCCCAACGAGCGGACCAGCGGCGCGTCATCGATCACCAGCACCGGGCAGCAGATGTCGATGAGCTTCGGCATCGCACTCGCCTCCTTCCTCGCCATCCTGCTGTTGGGCGGGCTGGAGCAGGCAGAACCGCAGGCATTCGCTGCGGGGCTGCATCGCACCTTCTGGATCCTCGGCGGATTCACGGTCATCTCTTCCCTTACGTTTATCGGGCTGCGAGCCGACGACGGCAACAACGTGAGCAATCGGGCCAACCGCATCCGCGAGCCCGCGACAAATGTGGAAGAAGCGACCTTGCGCACGCGGAGTCGTTAGCTTAGGAATGGCATCGCTTCCGCAGCGTGAGGCGACCATCTGTCCAGCAGAAATTCCACCTATCCGCCTTTTTTACGGAACTAAACACGTTGAATTGTGTTCTTACCCCACGAACAGGATTTTTTTAGCCGTGGCTCTCTATCGTACTCTATCTCTTCCCGTGGCATTCGCCGGGGTCGCAATCTGGCTAGCCGGATGCGGTCAACAGGCGACGACCGAAGCTCCCCAACGCCGACCGGCTCCGGTCGAAGTCTTCACGGTTGAGAAGGGCACCATTACGGAACGTCGAGATTTGAGCGGCACCCTGCGCGCCAGTGCCGATTTTGTGGTTGCGAGCAAAGTCAGCGGTCGCGTCGACCAGTTAAAGGTACGCGTTTCCGACACCATCGAGCGCCGGGGCATTGTCGCCGTGCTGGAAGATGAATCTTACGTGCAGGAAGTCCGCCGCGCCGAGGCCGACCTGCTCGTGGCTGAGGCCAACCTGGAGGAAGCCAAGGCCCGGGCGGAGATTGCCCAACGCGAAATGCAGCGCGTCAGCCAGCTTCGCGAGCGTGGCGTCTCGTCGGATACCCAATACGATACCGCCCTGGGCAGTGAACGCTCTGCCCGCGCCGGGCTGGCCGTGGCCCAAGCCCAGGTCGCCCGTGCCGAAGCAGCGTTGGAAACGGCCCACCTGCAGCTGGGGTATACCGAAGTCCGCGCCGAATGGAGCGAAGGAGACGCCACCCGGATCGTAGCCGAACGCTTTGTAGACGAAGGCGACATGGTCGCTGTCAACGACGAGATGTTCCGCATCGTCAACCTCGACCCGCTACTGGGCGTGGTAAACGTGACGGAGCGTGACTATCCCCGCGTCTCCAACGGCAACACCGTCACCATTCGTACCGACGCCTATGCCGGACAGACCTTCGAGGGCAAGGTGGTGCGGGTCGCTCCGGTTTTCTCCGAGAACTCTCGCCAGGCCATGGTCGAATTTGAGGTGCCCAATGCCGACGGACGGCTTAAGCCCGGCATGTTTGTGCGGGCCGAGCTGGTGATGCAGGACCACGAAGACACGATCATCATCCCGGAGGCCGCCGTCGTGCGTCGCGACAATACCAACGGGGTCTTTTTGGTCGATGAAGGTGGCAAGACCGTTTCCTGGCAGCCGGTACGGCTCGGGATCCGCGAGGGCGACCGGGTGGAAGTGACGTCGGGCAACGTGTCTGGCCAAGTGGTGACGCTTGGCCAGCAGCTGCTGGAAGACGGCTCGGCGATCACCATCGACGCTGACTGATTATGAGCCTGCCCAAGTTTAGCGTCCGCAGGCCCATATTCGTGACGATGATCACCCTCATCGTCATCGTGCTGGGTGTCGTCTCCCTTCGCGAGCTCAAGATCGACATGTTGCCAAGTGTCGAGCTGCCGCGCATCTCCGTCACGACCGATTTTCAAGGGGCCAGCCCCGAGGTGATGGAGCGCCTGATCACGCAGATTATCGAAGAAATCGTCGCCACCACGCCCGGCATCGAGGAGCTCACCTCCACCTCCAGCGAAGGCCGCAGCCGCGTCAGCCTCACCTATGGCTTCGGCACCGATGTCGACCAGGCGGCGCTCGACCTGCAGGCGACACTGGCCGACGAAATCAACGAATTGCCCGACGACGTGGTGCGCCCCCGCGTCAGCAAATTCGACATCGACAGCTTTCCCGTCGTCCTTCTCGGCATCTCCAGCAAGCTCGACCCGGTCGAGCTGACGGAGATCGTCGAAGACCAGTTGCGCTACCGCTTTACCCGCGTGCCCGGCGTGGCTCAGGCCGACCTTTGGGGCGGCTTTACCCGCGAGATCCGGGTCGAGATCGACCCCGATCGCATGCGCGCACTCGGCCTTTCCATCGACACCGTGCTCGATGCGATCGAAAACGCCAACCTCGATTTGCCGGCGGGCAAGATCGAAGCCGGTCGCTACGAGGTTACGCTGCGTGCCCCCGCCGATTTCCAGAGCCTCGAAGAGCTGCGCAACACCGCGATTCTCAACCGCGACGGGGCGGTTGTCCGCCTGGCCCAGGTGGCCGAGGTGCTCGACACCTACACCAAGCTGACCCGCTACATCCGCATCAACGACGAGCAGGGGCTGCGCATCGCCATTCGCAAGAAGGCAGGCGCCAACACCGTCGAAGTGTCGCGGGCGATCCTCGAAGAGATCGAAGACATCAACGAATCTTTCCCGCAGCTGCAAGTGGTGCCGGTCATCGACCAGGGTAACTTCATTCAGCGCTCCATCGAAAACGTGGCCATGTCGGTATTCTATGGCGGCGGCCTGGCGGTGTTGATCCTGCTCTTCTTCCTGCGCAACTTCCGCAGCACAATCATCATCGGCATCGCGATCCCGATCTCGATCATTGCCACCTTTACGCTGGTTTACTTCCTCGGCTTCACTATCAACCTCATGACGCTCGGCGGCCTTGCCCTGGGCGTGGGCATGATGGTCGACAGCTCGATCGTGGTGCTCGAAAACATCTTCCGTCGGCGCGACGAAGAGGGCGAAGACCGCCGCGAAGCCGCCGCTCACGGGGCCGACGAAGTGGCCTCTGCCATTACCGCAAGCACGATCACCACACTGGTCATCTTCCTGCCGATCATCTTTATCCAAGGGGTGTCGGGCGTGCTGTTTCGCGACTTGGCCTACGTCATCGTCTTTTCGCTCTGCTGCTCGCTGGCCGTCGCGCTCAGCCTCGTGCCGATGCTCTGCTCCCGCTTCCTCAAGAGTCGTGAGCAGGAGGCCAAGCGCGCCCCGTGGGTTACCAAGCTGCTCGCGTGGTCCGACCGCGGCTTCAACCGCCTCGAAAGCGGCTACGGCTCGGTGCTCGACAAGGTGCTGCGCCGCCGTTTCGTAGTGGTGAGCACGGTGGCGGCGATGCTGGCGGGCTCGCTCTTTCTCTGGCCCTACATCGGGTCCGAATTTCTCCCGCCGACCGACGAAGGCGAAGTGCGGATCGAGGGCGAGATGGAGGTCGGCACCCGCCTGGAGCTGGTCGAAGAGCAGACGCGCAAGATGGAAGAGATCGTCTTCCCTGCGGTGCCCGAAATGGTGTCTTCAGTCGTCAGCGTCAGTGGTAACGAAGGCGAAATCCGCCTGTCGCTGACCCCTTCGGCCCAGCGTGCCCGCTCCAACATCGAGATTGCGGAAGACCTCCGTCAGCGCCTGGCGGGCAAGATCCCCGGGATGGAAGTGCGCACTCGCGCACCGCAAGGCCAGTTCCTGCTCGACCGCCTGCTCGGTGGCAACGAAGGCCTTACGATCGAGATTCGCGGTTTCGCTTTCGATACCCTGGCCGCCCTCGGTGAAGAGGTGGAAGACGCCATCATCGACATCCCCGGCGTCACGGACGTGCAGCGTAGCATCACCGAAGGCATTCCGCAGGAGCGCATCGAGATCGACCGCGAGAAGATTGCCGATCTGGGCCTGAGCGCCCGCGACGTCACCCGCCTCGTGGAAGCCGCCATTGCCGGTTCCGACGCCGGAGACTACCAGACGGGCGGCAATTCCTACCGCATCTTCGTCCAGCTTTCCGAAGCCGAGCACCGGACGATCGATGAAGTGCTCGACCTGCGTCTTACGACCGAGAGCGGCGAAGACGTGGCCCTGCGCAACCTCGTCTCCGTCACCTCCGGGCGTGGCCCGCAGGAGATCACGCGCAAGGACCAGCAGCGCATCGCCCGGGTGAGCCTCAACATCGAAGGCCGCGACCAAGGCTCGGTCGTGGCAGACGTCCAGGCGGCGCTCGACACCATCGCATTGCCCAACGGCTACTCCTTCTACGTGGCCGGCAGCTACGAGGAACAACAGGAGGCAGCGCGTGAGCTAGGGATCTCGTTCCTGCTCGCGATCCTGCTCGTCTATATGGTGCTCGCCTGCCAATACGAATCGCTGCTCAACCCGCTCGTGGTGATGTTCTCCGTGCCCACGGCCGCCATTGGGGTGCTGCTCACGCTGTTTCTCACCGGCACCACGCTCAACCTGCAGAGCGGCATCGGCTGTATCATGCTCGCAGGCATCGTGGTCAACAACGCCATCCTGCTGGTCGATCAGGCCGGCCAGCTGGAGGAAAAGGGCTGGGATCTGATGGCCGCCGTGCGCGAAGCCGGTCGCCGCCGCCTCCGCCCGATCCTCATGACCAGCCTCACCACGATGCTGGGCCTGTTGCCGCTCGCCCTCGGCATCGGCGAAGGGGCCGACGCGCAAGCCCCGCTGGGCCGTGCGGTCGTCGGGGGTCTCTTTGGTTCCACGCTCATCACGCTGTTTCTCGTGCCCGCCATCTACTCGCTCATGCACCAAGGTTTCCGTCGTTGGAAGGAGTCGCGCTAATGTCTCGCCTCCGCTGCTTTACCACCTGTTTCCTCATCGCCGGCCTCGGGCTGGCAGGATGCTCCAGCCGCGTCGAGCCCGACCCGCTGGTCGTCCCCACCTCCTCGGGTGGCGAAATCCGCGTCGAAGACCCGGTGATCGCGGGGCCCGTCCAGCCGCCGGCGAGCTTCAACGAAGCCGCCGTGCGCACCGCGCCGACCGAATACGCGCTGACGGTCGAAGACGCCGTCTTTCTCGCCCTGCGGCACAACCGCAACTTGCGCGTGCAAGAGCTGGAGCCCGTCATTGCCGACGCTTTCCTCATGACCGAGCGTGGTATCTTCGATCCGGAGATCTTCGCCTCCTACCAATACGACGAAGAAAACGTCTCCGAAACCGACCGAGGCACCGGGGGCTCTTACAACGTGGTCGGCAACGACAACAACGCCGCCGTCGGCGTTCGCCAGACCCTGCCCACGGGGACGGAAGTCGAAGTCTCGGTCGAGCAAGGGCGCTCGGTCTCCAGCCGGACGCAGGAAGAGCAGTCGGCCCGGCTCGGGCTCTCCGTCACGCAATCCCTGCTGCGCGGCTTTGGCCCCAGCGTCAACCTAGCCGCTGTCCGGGCGGCTGAGCTGGCGCGCGATGCGAGCTACTATGAGCTGGCCGCCTTCAGCGAGGCACTGCTGGCCGAAGTTGAGACGACCTATTGGGAATACGTGCTCGCGCGGGAAGAAATTGCCATTTTCGAGCGCTCCCTGGCGGTGGCCGAGCAGCAACGCGACGAGATCCAGACCCAGATCGAGATCGGGACGCTGCCCCCCATCAATGCCGCTGCGATCAAGGCCGAGGTGGCGCGCCGCCAGCAAGACCTGATCGACGCCCGCAGCCGGTCCAATCAACTACGCCTCGAATTGGCCCAGCTCATCCTGCCGCCCAACAGCTCCTTCAACGAAACGCAGATCGATACCCGCTCGACGCCGCCCTTGCAGCCCGAGCCCATCCGCGACGGCGCGGAGCGCATCCAGCTGGCCCTCCAGTCGCGCCCCGACCTCAAGGAGGCGGAGAACCTCTTTGGCCAGAACCGCCTCGAAGTCCTGCAAACGCGCAACGGCCTGCTTCCGCGGCTCGATTTGTTCCTCGATCTCGGCAAGACGGGCTACGCGCAATCGGTCGAGCGCTCTTTCCGCCGCATGGACGATGAGACGTACGACCTGATGGCGGGGGTCGAATTCAGCATGCCGCTGGGCAATCGTGCCGCCGAAGGTCGACACCTCGCCGCCCGCGCCGCCCGCGACCAGGCGGTGGAATCACTGCGCAACCTGCGCCAGGTCATCCAGCTCGACGTATTGCTCGCGCTGAACGAAGTCGAGCGTCTGCGCCAGCAGATCGAGGCGACCGCTGTCACCGTCGAGCTGCAGCGCCAAGCCGTTACCGCCGAGGAAGACCGCTTCGAACTCGGTAGCGGCACATCTCTCCAGCTCGCCCAGGCTCAACGCGACCTGCTGGAAGCGGAAATCGCGCGGGTGGGGGCGATTATCCAGTATCGCATTGCGCTGGTCGACCTCTACCTGGCCGAGGGCACCTTGCTGGAACGTCGAGGCGTTACGCTGCCCATGCCATACCGCGGCGGGGCAGGGCTCCCGTAGGCTCAACGCGAAGATTTCGCTTTGCTTTTACGAAAATTAGGATAAGCTGCCGACATAGTTTGAGCAGCTTCTCGCCGCATACCCTCATGTAGTAGCGCACATGGCGGCAGCGTTCTCCCCCGAGCGTATCGAGGCTGCACAGTCTCCTCATTACACCTTCAGCCAAGGCTGAATCACCCCCTCCCGTGTACCCTCATGCAGCGCTACGTCCTATTGTCACCGCCCCATTGGCCGCCTAACGTTGATGGTTTTCTCCGGCTGTGGCCTACTGCCGCGAAGACAAGCTACATTGGTTCCTCGTCCCCTCGTATCCTACCGTCTTGAACCCGGCACAGCTTTTTGTTTCTCCCCCTGTTCCTTCCGGCTGCGGAAGCGCGGCCACACCCCCTCCTTGCACCCCCCATGAAGTCGACCCTTTCCCCCGCCTATTTTTCCTTGCGCCTGCGCCCGGCCAACGACGGGCCCGCCCTTCAGGATCGCCAGCCTACCGTTGCCCAAGCCGCTCAGCGCGCGCTCGACCGGACGGTTTCCGACATTACTCAATGCCTCCGTGCCTTAGGCAGCGGCGACAAACAGGCCGCCGACGACCTGCTCCCGATGGTTTACGACGACCTGCGCCGACAGGCTGCTATCGGCATGTCGCGTGAATACCATTACCAGACGCTGCAGCCCACCGCGCTGGTGCACGAGGCCTGGTTGCGCGTAGTCGGCGGCAGTACGCGTCAATGGGCCAATCGCGCACACTTCTTTGGCGCGGCGGCCCAGGCCATGCGCCGGATCCTGATCGAAAACGCCCGCCGCAAGTCGCGCCTCAAACGTGGCGGCAACCAGACCCGCGTGCAGGTCGAAGATCTGGACCTCGCGGCCACCACCCCCGAAGAGAACATCCTGTTGATCGACGAGGCCCTGGAGCGCCTGCAGGAGCACGATGCCGACAAGGCCCGCATCGTGGAGCTGAAGGTTTTTTGGGGCTGCACCACCGCCGAGGTGGCCGAAACTATGGGCATGAGCGAGCGTAGCGTGGAGCGCCAGTGGACCTACGCCAAAGCCTGGCTCTATCAGTCGATCCGCAGTAGCCAGAGCTGAGCTTTTGCGCCGATGAAAGAGGCCGGGAAAGAGGAAGAGGCGATCTTTACCACCGCCGCCGAGATGGTCGACCCGACCAAGGTCAGCGCGTATCTGGACCGCGCCTGCGCCGGCCGCGCCGAGCTGCGCGCCCGGGTCGAAGCCCTGCTGGAGGCCCACCGCGAAGCCGACCGCTTTTTCGAAGAAGGCGCTTCGGTCGTCCGCCTCTCAGACACCTTCACCTTGCTCAAGCGCCGGGTCCGCAGTTCCGTCTTGCCCGACCAGGGCGGCCGGCTGGACGACGAGGCGATCGGCTCGCGCATCGGGCGCTACAAGCTGCTGGAGAAGATCGGGGAGGGCGGCTGCGGCGCCGTTTTCCTCGCCGAGCAGGAAGAGCCCGTACTGCGCCACGTAGCTCTCAAGATCATCCGGGGCGGGATGGAAAGCCGGAGCGTGATCGCACGCTTCGAAGCCGAGCGGCAAGCCCTCGCAATGATGGACCACCCCAACATCGCGCGTGTCTTCGATGCGGGGGCGACGGACAAGGGTGCACCGTACTTTGTGATGGAGCATGTGCGCGGCGTGCGGATCACCGATTATTGCGACCAGCACCGGCTCTCGATCCGTCAGCGGCTTCACCTCTTTATCCAGGTCTGCCACGCCATCCAGCACGCGCACCAGAAGGGCATCATCCACGGCGACATCAAGCCCTCCAACATTATGATCGCCCAGCACGACGGCGTGGCGCAGCCCAAGGTCATCGACTTTGGCATTGCCCGGGCGGCAGAAGCTCGGCGCGGCGAACGCCAGACGCTGAGCACCTCTGCGCTCTGGATCGGCACCCCTGCCTATATGAGCCCCGAACAGGTAGAGGTGGGGGAGCTGGACGTCGATACCCGCAGCGACATCTACAGCCTCGGCGTGTTGCTTTTTCAGTTGCTGACCGGTCGCACTCCGTTGGAAGGGCGGCTTCCGGAAGAGGCCGGTCTGGAAGAAGTCCGTCGCGCCCTGCGCGAATATACGCCATTGCGCCCTTCGGTGGCCTTGGCGGCGTTGCCACCGGAAGCCTTGCAGGCCGTGGCGGAGCAGCGCCAGACGACGCCCGCCCGCCTCCTGGCCCACCTCCGGGGCGACCTCGATTGCATTGCGCTGAAGGCTCTCGAAAAAGACCGCCGCTACCGTTACGAGACCGCCAACGGCCTCGCGATGGACGCCCAGCGCTTCCTCAATCACGACCCCGTGCTCGCGCACCCTGCCGGGTGGGTCTATTCGTTTCGCAAGCTCGTGCGGCGTAACCGCGCAGTCTTCTTTGCCTCGGCGATGGTCACGACCATTCTCCTCGCCGCCCTCGGGGTCTCGACCCACCTTTTCCTGAACGAGCGTGAGGCCCGTCAACGCGCGGTGCAGGCCGAGCAGCAACAGGCCCGCCTGCGTCAGGAGGCCGAAGAACGCGAAATGGTCACTCAAGCCGCCCTCATGGTTAGCCAGGAGCGTTACCCGGAAGCCGACGAGCTACTGAAAGGAGTGACGCTGACCGACTCGACGATGGAGGGTGCGGCCGTCTACCGCGCGGTGGGCGAGTGGCACGCGATCAACGAGCGTTGGGCCAAGGCCGCCGAGTGTTTTGGCGTGCTGCTGCGGATCAACGAGTTGGAAGGTGCCGACGTCCGCACGCTCGACTATCTGGAGCTGGGCCCGGTGCTGATCGAGTTGGGTGATCGTGAGGCGTATGACCGGTTCCGCCGCATCGCAGTCGATCGCTTTCCCGCCGCCGGCAGCTTCTCCGATCGTATCGTCAAGATCAGCCTACTGGCCCCGGCAGAAGCGACTTTGCTGGAAGATCTGCAGGAATATGCCGACTTCACCACCCAAGTTTCGATTGAGGCTGCCGCGAGTGGCGATACTTTCCAGGCCGCATGGCAATGCATGTCCATCGCCCTTTTCGAATACCGCTCCAGCGACTACCAGGCGGCAATCGACTGGTGCCTAAGGAGCGTCGAATACTCGGATAGCAATGCTCCCCGCACCGTTACGGTCAAGGCCATCCAGGCGATGGCGGAGGCGCGGTTGGGCCGTATCGATTCTGCCCGCGCCAGCCTGGCCCTTGCCACGGAATTGACGGAAACCCGCAACCCGAACCGCGCCGACCGGGGCACCCCGGTGCTCGGCTTCTGGTTCGACTGGGCCTTTGCCCGCATCATCCTGCGCGAGGCGACAACGCTCGTGGAGGAACGCAGTATGGGAATTTAGAGCACTGCCGCTTCCGGTCGCGAAAATGGCGGCCATTTTTTTTGCGAAATTTCGGCGGGGTAGGGATGGGAAGGGCGCATGTAGGGATGTGCGCTACTCACCCGCGGGCCATACGGTCCACGGTCACCCGGAAAAACCAACCCTTTCACCGCGTCATGCCCTGACCCTGTTTTTGTGCCCCCTACAGACGCCGCAGCCTGAGCGCGGTCGTCTTAACCCGCAAATTTCTTATCTGACGAAGCTGAAAGGGGATTCTGCACGTCAATAGGAGTAGCAACAGCATCGCCAGCGCCCTGTCACTCGGGGCGCTGGCTTTGACTCCTGCTGCGCAGAATCCCGCCTCCTTAGCCCCACAGGCTCCGCCTGCGCTCTACCCCTACATGAAGACACAGAAGCTAACCGTGCTGGAGAAGATCGGATTCGGATCCGGCGACATGGCCATCAATGTGGTCATTTCGTCGATGTTTCTGATCATCAATTACTTTTACACCGACGTCTTCGGCCTTAAGCCTGCGCACCTCGCCCTCATGTTTCCGCTAGTGCGGATTATCGACGCAGTGACCGACCCCGCGATGGGGATCCTCACGGATAAGCTCAAGGGCCGCCACGGGCGCTACCGACCCTACCTGTTATATCTGGCGGTGCCCTTCGGCATTGCCGTCTTCCTGACTTTTACGACACCCGATTTCGCCTACGCGGGCAAACTCGTCTGGGCTTACGCTACCTACATCTTCGTCACGCTCATGTTCACGGGCGTCACGATCCCCTACATCTCGCTCATTTCGGTGCTGACGGACGACCCGAAAGAGCGCCTTTCGGCCAACGGCTACCGCTTGTTCCTGGCCAAGGTCGCGGCCTTTCTCGTCGCCATCGCCGTGCCCAAGCTCGCGCAGATCTGGGGGGCGGAGAGTATGCAGCGCGGCTACCAGCTGGCCATGGGGCTGATGGCGCTGCTCTCGGTTTTCTTCCTCCTCTTCTGCTTCATCACCACGCGCGAGCGAGTCGAGCACGTGGTGGACCGCAAGCCGCTAGCCGAGCAGTGGAAGATCCTCTTCCGCAACGACCAATGGGTGGTGCTCTGCATCGTCTGCGTAGTCGGCACGGTAGGCTACACCATCCGCAACTCTGTCGCCGCCTACTACGCGCAATATTACCTGGGCGACAAGGGGTTGATCGCCCCCTTCCTTGGCACGGGTGTCGGTGCGGCCATCCTCGCGATGGTCGCCTCCACCTGGATCACCAAGCGCTACTGCAAGGTGCAGATGTTTCGCTGGACGCAGCTCGCCGTAGGCGTGATCAGCCTCGCGATGCTCTTACTGGTCGGGCCGGGCGATGTGGTGACGGCCTTCGTTTTCTACGCCCTGCTGTCGTTCGTGGTCGACTTGCACGCCCCGGTCTTCTGGTCGGCCATCGCCGAAGCGGTCGATTATGGGCAGGCCAAGACGGGGCAGCGCGTGTCCGGCATCGCCTTTGGGGGCATCTCGTTTTGCCAGAAGACGGGTATGGCCGTGGCCGGTTCGCTCGCCAACATCCTGCTGACCGTCTTCCACTACGTGCCCGATGTGCCGCAAAGCTCTTACACGCTGACGGGCATCGCGCTGATGGTGACGATTATCCCCGGGGCGTTCCATGCCATCATGGGCTGGGTCATGTTCAAATACCGCATCACCGACGCCTTTTACAACCGCATGAAGGAAGGCCGCGAGCCGGGCCTGCAGCCCATGGCGGGCGTCATCCACGATACCACGATCTAAGCCATTTCCATGAAGCGCCTCCAGCCACTCATCGAACAGCGAGCCGATCCCTTTGTCTACCGACATACCGACGGCTACTACTACTTTACCGCCTCCGTCCCGGCCTACGACCGCATCGAAGTCCGCCGCTCCCACACGCTTGCCGGCCTGCGCGAGGCCCAGCCGGTCGCCGTCTGGCACAAGCCAGCGACGGGCCCGCTCTGCGAACTCATCTGGGCGCCGGAGATCCACCACCACGAAGGCCGCTGGTATGTCTACTTTGCCGCTGCTCCGAGCCGCGAGATCAAGGACAACCTGTTCCAGCACCGCATGTATGCCATCTCGACCGACGCCGCCAACCCGCTAGAAGGCCCGTGGACGGAGCCCGTGCAGGTCAAGACCGGCTGGGAGAGCTTTTGCCTCGACGCCACCACCTTCCGCCACCGAGGCCGGCTCTATTACCTGTGGGCGCAGAAAGATCCTCAGATCCAGGGCAACTCCAACCTCTACCTCGCCGCAATGGAGACGCCCGTGAAGCTGGCAACCCAGCCTGTGATGCTGACCAAGCCGGAGTTCGACTGGGAGATCCGCGGCTTCTGGGTCAACGAAGGCCCGGCGGTGCTCGTCCGCCACGGCAAGGTGTTCATCACCTACTCGGCCAGTGCGACCGACGAGAACTACTGTATGGGCCTGCTCTCTGCCGATGAAGACGCCGAGCTGCTCGACCCCCAGAGCTGGACGAAGAGCCCGCAGCCGATCTTCCAGAGCGATTTCGAGCACGGCATTTACGGCCCTGGTCATAGCAGCTTTACGGTCTCCGAAGACGGCAAGGACCTGCTCGTCTACCATGCCCGCACCTATACCGAAATTGTAGGAGACCCGCTGTGGGATCCCAACCGTCACACTTTTGTCAAAGAGATCGCCTGGAAGGGCGGGATGCCGGTGCTGGGAAGCCCGGCCCTGCCCTGATCTCTGCCCCCCGAACCACCGAAACGCTTCCCGGCCGGCCTCCCGTGCCGGCTGGGGAGTACTTTGCCTGTGCGCCTCATGAACTCCACTTTTTCCCGCCTTCTGCGGACTTTACTGCTGCCCTTGGCGACTTCCCTGCACGCCCAGGAACGGCCCCCGGTGCCCGAAATCGGCTCAACCTTGCCCACCAACGGCGTGATTGCGCACGACCCGGTGATGATCGAGCAAGACGGCACCTATTACCTCTTCACCACCGGCCCCGGCATCTCTGTCTGGACCTCGACGGATCTCAAGGAATGGACGCGCCAACCCGGCGTGTTCGATCCCTTCCCGGAGTGGATTCCGGTCGCGATTCCTGAGTTCCAGGGACATCTCTGGGCGCCCGACATCTACTTCCACGACGGGCTCTATTACCTCTACTATTCGGCCTCGGCTTTCGGTAAAAACACTTCTGCCATCGGTGTGGCAACCAATCGAACGCTCGACCGCGACGATCCGAACTTCAAGTGGGTCGACCATGGCAAGATCGTGCAGTCCTTCCCCGGCGTCACCAACTGGAATGCTATCGACGCGCACATTATCGACGATGCCGACGGCACACCCTACATGTCGTTCGGCTCCTTCTGGGGCGGCCTCAAGATCGCCAAGCTGATGCCCGACCGGCTGAGCCTGGCCGATTGCTGGCAAGACCTTCTGACCATCGCTACCCGCGTGCGCGAAAACGAAAACGGCGAGGAACCGGGGGCCAACGCGATCGAGGCACCCTTCATCTTCCACCACGGCGACCACTATTATCTCTTCGCCTCCATCGACTACTGCTGCCGGGGCGCGCGCAGTGATTACAAGGTGATCGTAGGCCGCTCCGAGTCGCTCCTGGGGCCGTATGTAGACCGCGAAGGCGAGCCCCTGCTCGACGGTGGCGGCACGATCATCCTGCAGGGCGACAAGCGCTGGCATGGGGTGGGGCACAACGCCGTCTACACGTTCGATGGCGCGGATTACATCGTCTCGCACGCCTACGATGCGGAAGCGCACGGCTGGCCCAAGCTGCGGATCGACAAGATCCATTGGACCGAAGACGGCTGGCCCGAAGTGAGCGCCGAATAGACCTTTTTGCGCAGGATGAATCCCAAGCGCCCGACAGTTCAAGTCGGGCGTTTCTTTGTTTACACAAAGTCAACTGTCTACCATTTCGCGTCTCGGCAACTGAGGGGATTTGAGCAGAGTGCAGGCAGACCTTGGCGACCGCTGCCCCGCGCCTCATAGTCGCAAGGTCTTCCCCAAACTCCCAAAACTACCCCTACTATGTCTCACTACCTAAAGTATAGCCTGATGGCTGCTGCGACTCTGGGCTTTGCTGCCACCGGGTTCGCTCAAGACAGCGATCTGCCGGAAGACGAATACGTCTACACCCTCGAAGCCTTTGCCGTTCAGACCTCTGCCAACGACGAGTCTTACCGCGCCCAGGAGTCCCTTGGCGCCACCCGGATCAATACCCAGCTGACTGAGCTGCCGATTCAGGTGTCCGTGCTCAAGCCGGAGATGATCAACAACTTTCAACTCTTCGATCCCGATGAACAGGGCCAGTTTGTGGCCAGCTGGCTCTCCGGCGAAGTCGAAGCCGGTGGTGGGGGCGGCAGTCGCCTCCGTGGCTTCGTGCCGCTGACCTTCCGCAATGGCTTCGAGCGCACCGGAGTGGGCGAAGTCGTCAACCTCGACCGGGTCGAGATTATCAAGGGCCCGCTGTCTGCGATGTTCGGGCGCTCCAACCCGGGTGGCCTGATCAACTACATCACCAAAAAGCCCGCGCGCAAGCCGCACACCAAGCTCGTTGGCATCTACGGCAGCTTCGACTTTACCCGTTTCGAGCTGCACAACACCGGCCCCGCGTCCATCGTCTCCGACGACCTCTACTACCGTGTCGACGGCTCCTTCACCAACACCCGGGGCGTGCAGGACTATTTCTTCACCCGCACCTACGCGCTCAGCACGGCCTGGACCTACGAGCTGACCGAGAAGACCACGATCACGATCGAAGGCGAGCAGCTCAACCGTTACCAGAATCGTGGCTTTGGCGGGTACCTCAACCGCTGGAAAAACTTCGTGAGCCCGGTCGACGGCCAAAGCTACGGCAACGTGATCGGCGGCATCAATGAAGAGCTGGTCGAGAGCGGCTTCAACTACCACGGCCCGAATGCCCAAGTGAATCGCGAGATCACCACCCTCGACCTGCGCGTCGAGCACGAGCTGACGGATAATTCCGGCTTGCGCTTCAACGCCCAGTACTGGGACCGCACTTTCGAAGACTGGCGCTTCACGACTGGCGCGAGCGCCTTCTACGTCGACGATCCTGCGGCCGTTTACGCCCGCGAACCCTACGTCCACCTCCAACCGGAAGAGGCCGTGGCCCTGCAGCTCGACTACATCCTGCGCAACCGCTGGACCAACTTCGAAAACAGCCTGCTCGTCTCGGTCGACTATATGGACCGCAGCATGGAGCGCCGCGACTATAGCATGGAGCCCGGCGTCCGCGCCGAATATTTCCCCGACTACAATCGCTTCGACCTTTCGGATCCGGACTACGGCATCGCTTACGATTACAACCTGCTGACCCGTGAGCGACGCTACCACCTCGACGAGCGCGAGCGCTACGGCTTCCTCATCAGCGACCGCTTTGCCATGTTGCAGGGTAAGTTGATCGGCTACGGCTCGCTGCGCTACGAAGATACCTCCACGCACACCGAGTTCAGCTCGTCGGCCGACAATACGAAGGCCAAGGCCAGCCCAGCCGATGCCGATGAAGAGTCCACCACCTACTCGCTGGGCCTCGTCTACAAGATCCTCGACAACCGCCTGATCGCGTTCGCCAACCACTCCACCTCGTTCGAGTGGGCGGTCGATTCGGAGCCCTCGCTCGACCGCGGGACGAACGAACTGGTGCCCAACGTCGAAGGTCAGGGCTACGAAGCGGGCTTCAAGGGCGAGCTGCTGCAAGACAAGATTTACTGGCAGGCCACCGCCTTCCAGATCACCCGCGAGAACATCTCGGTCGACAACCCGGAGTTTATCCTCGACGACGAGGGCAACATCCCGCCCGGCATCCCGGAATTTCTCGGCCTCGCCGAAGAACGCTCCGAGGGTTACGAACTCGAAATCTACGGCGACCCGACCGAAAACCTTTCGTTCACCTTCGCGGTGGGCTATGTGGATGCCTTTACCAAGGAGTCGCCCAATTCGCCGGAGATCGAAGGCCGCAAGCTGCTCCGCGCGCCCGAGTGGAACATCGGCTCCACCTTGACCTACCGCATCAAGGAAGGCCCGCTCAACGGGGTAGTATTCGGCGCTGCCGTGCGCTACACCGACGAGTATTACGCCCGCTTTGGCGGTGTGGCCTCGCAGGTGACGGGCGAAGAGGGCTACACCGCCCCGACGCAGCCCTCACAGGCTGGCACCGAAACGACCAGCCGCATCGAAGAAATCCGCCCGGCCGTCACGCTGTGGGACTTCTATGTCGGCTATACCTGGCGCACGGGTGAGGACCGGAAGACCTACCACTCGGCCCGCCTCACGGTGAAGAACGCTTTCGACGAGCGCTGGTTCACCGTTACAGGGCGCGAGGGGCTGCCGACCGAAGTCCGGGGCAGCTACTCGATCAGCTTCTAATCTTGGTTTTGAGGTATCAGACAACGGGAGGGGCGGTACGTCCAGCAGTGGGGAGGCGTACAAGGAGACCAGATTCACGCCCCTCCCATCCCTTTTTACGCCATCGTTTTTATGCACCTGCTCAAGTTCACCTTCACGACTCTCGCCTGCGCCGTGGCGGGCACCCTTTCCGCCCAAAAACTGGAAAACGACGACTTCCGCGTGACGGTGACCGATTCGCACCGCATCGAAGTCCGCCCCCAGGGTGGCCAGCCGCAGACCTTTACCCTCGATTTTTTGGTGCTGCACCAGCCGAACGACCCGAAGATGGCCTTGCGCCCGGGCGGCCTGAAGGTGCCTTACAACCTGCTTTCGTGGGAAAATCCCAACCTGCGCAGCGCCGATGCGGCTCTCGGGCAGGTGAAGCGCGACGTCTCCCAGCAGGGCGACGGCTTTGACGACCGCGTACTGCTCGGCAGCAGTAAGTCGCGCACCGCCGACGTTTTTTATGCGGGTGACAGCCAACGCCTGAGCCCGGTCGCACACCGGGAAGTGGGCGACCGCATCGTCTGGGACTTCGCTCCGACGGAGTGGGGGACCCTGCAGGCCGAGTTGAGCCTGCCCGACGCGGGCGACCCCGTTTTGACTTACACCTGGGATGCTCGTCAGCCGGGTTATTATTCGATCGGCTATCTCGGTGCTCCAGCCAAGCCTCTGGCGGAAGTCGATGAAGTCTGGCAACCCCTTTTGTGGCAGGAGAAACGCTTCCCGGAGGCAAGCTACCTGACGGCCGCTTTTCGCGCGCCTATCCCTTCCGCGCTGGTCATGGACGAGGGTCAGACCTGGGGCGTGCTGGCGAATGCGGAAGAATATCCCTTCAGCCCGCTGCCGATGATCACCAACAGCCGTTTCGGCATTGGGGTCCGTAACGCCCAAGGGCAAGCGCAACCCTACCTCTTTGCGCCCCTGTTGGGCGGCATCGAGTCACTGCGCGAGCCGGGTGAGCCCTATCGCTTTTCCGTCCGCCTGCTCCTGCGCAACGACGACATCCTCGACACCTACGAATATGTGGCCCGTGAGCATTACGGCTTTCGCGACCAGCGCCACAACGCCCTCGGCTCCCTCAACGACGCGCTCGACCGCATGGTCGACTACGGGATGAGTGAATACAGCCACTTCAACCTCGATCTGAAGGGCTGCAGCTACTCGACCGATGTGCCCGGAGCGGTCAAGAACGTGTCGTCGCTCAACCCGCTGAACATGGCGCTGATCCGCGACGACGAGACGATCTTCACCCAGCGCGCCTATCCGATCATGGAATACCTGCTCTCGCGCGAGAAGTTCCTCTTCTCTCTCGATCCAGAGCAAAAGATCCAGAACCCTTCGCGCAACATGACCGGCCCCAGCGCGCCCGTCAGCGAGCTGGTGGCGCTCTACGAGATCAGCCACCGCGCCAATCCCGTATTTCGCGATCTGGCCGAGCAGATGTATGGCACCACCCGCACGCTCAACCTCGACGTGGAGGAGAAGGGCGACCGCTGGGAAAACAGCCTCATGCTCTATCGGGCGACCGACGACGAGCGGTTTGGCGAGCGGATGCGGCGCGATGCCGACCGCTATGTGAGCAAACGCATTGACCAGGCGCAGACGGACTTCGGTGGCGGAGCCTTCTTCTGGACCCAATTTACCGCCAACTGGATCGAGCTGTTCGAGCTTTACGAGACGACGGGTGATGAGCGTTATCTGCAGGCCGCTCACGAAGGCGCCCGCCGCTATGCCTTCTACACCTTCATGAGCCCGAAAGTGCCGGACGAGCTGGTGCGGGTCAACGAAGGCAACAAGGCCCCCGTCTACTGGTATCTGGCCAGCAAGGGGGCTAAGCAAATCGAGCTGCCGGAGGAATTCGCCCCCGCCTGGCGCCTCTCGGCGGTCGGCCTCACGCCGGAGTCTTCCGGCACGAGCAACGGCCACCGGGGCATCTTCATGGCCAACTACGCCCCTTGGATGCTCCGTATTGCCGAGGCCACGGGCGACGCTTACTTGCACGACATCGCCCGCTGGGCCGTGATTGGTCGCTACCGCAACTTCCCGGGCTACCACATCAATACCGCCCGCACGACAGTCTACGAAAAGGCGGATTACCCGCTGCGCAGTCACGACGAACTGAGCGTCAACTCATTCCACTACAACCACATCTGGCCCATGATGTCGATCCTGCTCGACTACCTGGTGTCCGACGCCAGTGCGCGCAGCGACGGCCAGATCGACTTTCCCTCCGAATACATCGAGGGCTACGCCTACCTGAAGTCCAAGTTTTACGGCCACCAGCCCGGTACCTTCTACGGCCACGACGACGCGATCCTCTGGATGCCGAAAGGCCTCGTGCAGGTCGAGTCGCCAGAGATCAACCATGTTAGCGCCCGGGGCGAAGGCAGCTTCTATCTCGCGCTGATGAACGAGTCGACCGAAACGGTCCAGACTACGGTGACGCTCGACCCGCAACGCCTCGGCCTGCAATCCGGTCGCGATTACAAGGTCCGCAGCTGGGTCGATGGCAAGTCGCAGCGGCAGCGTTCGCTTCGCGGCGGCCAGTTGACCGTCACCGTGCCGCCGCGCGGGCTCGTCGCCCTGTCGGTCGAAAGTGTGCAGCCGCAAGCCGCCTTCCAGCAAAGCCTGCTTGATCTTCAGACGGCAGACGCCTGGCGAGACCACTATCGCGAACTGCCCACCGGCGACGCCCGTGCCATCATCATGGACTGGGGGCAAACCGTTGGCACCAACGCCTACCTTTACCTCCGTCAGGACGATGCCCAGGTGGCCCGAGCCACGCTTGAAGTGCGACAGGGAGACCAGTGGCAGGCCTTCGAAGACGCGGCCTTCCCTTATGAATGGACGGTGCCGCTGCCGGACGACACCCAAACCTTCGAGTTTCGCCTGACGGTAGAAACGACCGATGGCCAGCGTCAGCGCGGCGAGATTCAGACCATGCGCCGCTAGCCTCAAGTTGTGTGAACAATGACGAAGGCCTATTCAATTTATGTGAGCGTTAGCGCGTTTAGGGGTGGCACCCTTTCAGGGTGCATCCTTGGGCTCGGGAACCCGGGGTGTCGGTCCGCTCTCGCGGCCCTCAACCCCGGGCTAAGGGGTGGCAAGCCTTTGGCTTGCTGGATGATCCAGCATCCCGGAGGGATGCCATAACTTAGCCGGTGGTTGAGGACGCATGCGTCCGACACCACCGGATCGTAACCGGACCAGTTTGCACCCAGAAAGGGTGCCACTGTGAAAACGCCCAGACGATCAGACACTAGCGCCTTTCTACGGCCCCTTTATTGAAAGCTTTTATGAACGATTTTGCTTCCCAATCCACCGCTGCGACGGGGGATGAGCGCATGTTTCGCGAGCCGCTGACCCACGCTGGGCGCGAGCTGCGGACGCAAACCCTCGAGCGCGATCTGGTGATCGTCGGGGGCGGGATTTCAGGCGTCTGCGCCGCGATCACCGCTGCCCGGGCCGGCCTCAAGGTCGTGCTCGTGCAAGACCGCTCCGTCCTGGGCGGCAATGCCTCCAGCGAGGTCCGCCTCTGGATGCTTGGCGCCACCTCCCACATGGGCAACAACAACCGCTGGTCCCGCGAGGGTGGGGTAATGGGTGAGTTGCTGGTGGAGAACGTCTTCCGCAACCCCGAGGGCAACCCGCTGCTCGTCGACGCGCTCATGCTCGACATGGTGCGCAGCGAGCCCAACATCGAGCTGCTGCTCAACACCTGCGTCTACGAAGTCGAGAAACGTAACGAGCGCGAGCTGGCCGCCGTCGTCGCCTTCTGCTCGCAAAACGCCACCCGCTACATCTTGCGCGGCCGCGACTTTATGGACTGCTCGGGCGACGGCGTGGTGGCTTTTCTTGCCGGCGCTCCCTTCCGCATGGGTGCCGAGACGGTCGACGAGTTTGGCGAGGGCCTCGCGCCCACCGAAGACTACGGCTACCTGCTCGGCCACTCGCTCTACTTTTACAGCAAGGACGCGGGCAGGCCGGTCAAGTATCACGCCCCCTCCTTTGCGCTGAAGGACATCAACCGAATCCCGCGCTTCCGCAACATCAAGCTCAAGGAATACGGCTGCAAGCTATGGTGGGTCGAATACGGGGGCCGCCTCGATACGATCCACGAGACCGAGCAGATCAAGTGGGAGCTTTGGAAGATCGTCTACGGCATCTGGGACTACATCAAGAACTCGGGGGAGTTCCCCGAGGCCGAGACGCACACGCTGGAGTGGGTCGGCATGATCCCCGGCAAGCGCGAGAGCCGCCGCTTCGAGGGGCAATACATGATCACCCAGCCCGACATCGTGGAGCAGCGCACCTTCCCCGACGCGGTGGCGCATGGCGGTTGGGCGCTCGACCTGCACCCTGCCGATGGCGTCTATTCCAACAAGCCGGGCTGCAGCCAGTGGCACTCCAAGGGCGTCTACCAGATCCCGTTGCGGGCGACCCTGCTGCGCGATTTCGACAACCTCGTGCTCGGCGGGCGGATCATCAGCGCCACGCACTCGGCCTTTGGCTCGACCCGCGTTATGGCCACCTGCGGCTACCTCGCTCAGGCGACCGCGCTGGCGGTAGTCGAGGCCCGAAGGCAAGGTGTTGCGCCCTCGCAAATGGCTGCGCCGAAGCACTTCGCCCCCCTGCAGGCCGCGTTGCAACGCATCGGTCAACACATCCCCGAAGTGCCGCTGCACGATACGCACGACTTGGCCGCGTCGGCCCAGCTCAGCACCTCCAGCAAGTGGGCTATTCTGCAGCTCCCAGCCGACGGGCCTTGGCAGACGCTGCACGAATCGCTTGCCCAAATGCTACCCGCCCCAAAAGGCCCGCTGCCAGGCATGACATTCACCGCCCAGGCCGACGTCGCCACCGAGTTGACGGTCGAGCTACGCCTTGGTCACCGCGCCGGTCACTACACGCCGGAAGACGTGCTGGAACGCCAGACGATCTCCCTGCAGCCGGGCGAGCAGTCGTTCACGCTGCGCTGGAGCACTCCTATGCCGCGCGCCGATTACGTCTTCGTCTGCTTCCTCGCGACCGAGGGCGTGTCCTTGCGATCCTCCGCTACGCGTGCGACCGGGCTGCTCACCGTCTACAACGGCGTGAACGAGCGGGTTTCCAACAATGGCCGCCAAGAGGCTCCCGCCGGCTCAGGCGTGGATAGTTTCGAGTTCTGGACGCCGCGCCGCCGCCCCGAAGGCCACAACCTGGCGTTCCAGTTCGACCGCCCGATCTTCGTGTGCGATGCGGCCCAGCTCCGCTCCGGCTTCGAGAGGCCGACGCATCAGCCCAACGCCTGGATCGCCGACCCGCAGGACGCCAGCCCCACGTTGGAGCTGCGCTGGGATGCGCCGCAAGATCTGCACGCTCTCGTGCTGGCCTTCGATACCGACTTCGATCACGCGATGGAGTCGGTACTGATGGGGCATCCAGAGGCGGCGATGCCGTTTACGGTGCCCGCCTGCCGCATCCTCGACGAAGAGGGCAAAGTGGTGGCCGAGGTGGCGGACAACCACCAGACGCTCGTGCACATTACCTTTGACGGAGGCTGGAAAACCGATTGCCTCCGGGTAGAGCTGACGCACCCCAGCGCCCAAGTGCCCGCCGCGCTCTTTACGGTGCGCGCCTACGGCCCCGCCACACTCCTCCCGCTGCCCTCCCTCCGCGCATGAGCACGCCCGACTACTTCGTCATCCTGCTGTATGTGATCGGCCTGATCGCGATGGGCGCGTCGTTCATTTCGCGCAACAAGTCTTCGCAGGAGATGTTTGCCGCTGGTGGGCAATCGCCTTGGTGGGTCTCGGGCCTGTCGGCCTTCATGACGATGTTTTCCGCCGGCACCTTTGTCGTGTGGGGTGGCATCGCGTACCGCTACGGCTTTGTTGCCGTCGCCATCAGCCTGTGCTACGGGGTGGCGGCGCTGATTGTGGGTGCCACGCTGGCGGGGGTGTGGAAGCGTATAGGCGTCAACTCCGCCGCCGAGTTCCTGCAACTGCGCTTCGGCAACTCCATCGTGCAGTTCTACACCTGGCTGCAAGGGCTGATCAACCTCTTCACCATGGGCGGCTCGGTCTACGCCCTGTCCGTCATTGTCTGCACGCTCGTGCCGCTGGGGATCGACCACCCGTTGGCCGACCCAGCCACCGGCAACCTCTCGGTCACCTACACCTCCATTTTCATCTGCGGCGTGGTCATCCTGATTACCTTTGGCGGCGGCTTGTGGGCGGTGCTGATGACCGATGTGCTGCAGTTCATCATCCTGACGGTGTCGGTGATTGTGGTTGTGCCGCTGATCCTGATGCAGGCGGGCGGGCTCGGCAGCATGTTGACGGAGGCACCGGAAGGCTTTTGGCAGCCGGTGGCGCAAGACTATACGTGGTGGTTCCTCACGGGCTGGGTGGTCGTCCACTACTTCAAGATCGGGGGAGACTGGACCTTTGTGCAGCGCTTCCTGTGCGTGCCGACGGAGAAGGATGCCCGCAAGAGCACCTACCTCTTCGGCATCATGTATCTCGTCAGCCCCATCTTCTGGATGCTGCCGCCGATGGCCTACCGCCTTGTTTCGCCGATCCCGGAGGGGCTCAGCCCCTCGGAGGTCAACGCCTTGGGCGAGCGTGCTTACATTCTGGCCTGCCAGCAAGTGCTGCCGGTCGGCATGATGGGCCTGATGGTAGCGGCGATGACCTCCGCCACGGCCAGCATGGTTACGACGCAGCTTAACGTTTACGCGGGGGCCTTTACCAACGAGTTTTACCGCAACCTGATCAACCCGCAGGCCAGCGAAAAGCGACTGGTGGCGATGGGGCGCATCTTCACTGTCGCACTCGGCATGATGATCGTCGCCGGGGCCATGATCATCCCGCGCGCTGGCACTTACACGGGCTATATCATCTCGCTCACGGCCATGTTGACGGGGCCGCTCGTACTCCCGACCATCTGGGGCCTGTTTTCGCGCAAGATCAGCCTCAAGACGGCTTGGGCCGCTACCATCATCGGCGGCTCGGCGGCGGTGGTGGCCAAGTTCGGCCTTTCGGCGGGCGGTTTTCTCGATGTAGAGCTGCTGCGGCCCATCACCTCGCTGGTCCAGCACAACCAGAACGTGACCGATCTCGTGGTAGGCTCGGTTACCGCGCTGCTCGTGCTCGGTCTTTCCGAAGCGCTCGGCCGCGAGGAAGCTCCCGGCTATCGCAAGATCCAGGCGCACGCCGCCCAAGCCAAAGTGTTGGCTGCCGATAACCCCATTGTGGCCTCGCTGCTGCCGGCCAAGCTCTGTGCGTGGTCGGTGCTCGTGCTGGGGGCCGTCATGACGGTGCTTGCGGTTACGGTCGCGCAAAAGGTTGCCGTGCTGCTGACCTTCGCTGCGATGCTCTTCCTCCTTGGCGGAGCAATCTGGTACGGCGTCCGCCGAGTCGAAGGTCGCGTCGTAGCGGCCTAGGCTGGCGAGACTGGCGCGGCGATTTCCTGTTGCCGCGCCATTTTTTCGGATACCGTCGTGCGCAAGCGCACCGGGATGGCACTCCCGCAAGGCGGTAGGCTGAAGCCATCGCGCCGGTGCGAATCGACCAGCACGACGCGCGGGTTTTCCGGCACGCCTGTCTGGTTGAGATTCAGGTTGGTCGCGACCAGCGAAACCGTTTCGCGCCCGATCAGCCGGTAACGGTGATTGACCCCGGTGGCCTCGACCGGAGGTTCGGAGAGGTCGATACTGGCAAAGGCGACGTCTGCCGGGATGCGGTAGCCGAGTCGCGCGAGGCGTTGGTAGACGCTGCCCGCGCCAACGATGGCCTGCGGGCGATACTGCTCAATCCACGCCTGCAGGCTCTCGTCGGAGATCTCCTTTTTCGGCAAGATGGGGATGTGGTGCGCTGCAGCGATCTTGGTCTGGAAAAAGAGAAACGACGAGGTGAAGAGCTTTTGGCCGATGCCGCCTTCCCCATACGTCATGACCAGCCCGATACGTTCGTAGCCCTGCGCGCAGAGGTGCTCCAGCAACTCATCCATCATTTGCAGGTAATTCGGGCAGGCGCGGTCAAGCATCGGGTCGATAATGCTGAAGCCCGCTGTCGCCGCGCAGAAGCCCGAAAAATCGAAGTCGATCCGGCCGACGCCGCTGCGGAAGGGCAGCACGATAATACCCTTGATCCCGCGTGCGATCAGGATGTTACGGAGCCGGGCGGAAGACATCTGCATGTCGGCCAGGTGAAACACGTCGAGCTCGAAGCCCATCCGGCCCGCCTGATCGCGGATACCCTCCAGCAAAGCCCGGATTGGGTGGTAACTCTGTTGTTCCGCCGTGCCGATTTCGGGGATCAAGACCGCCAGCGTCGCGGCCGAGCGCGTGGCGCGCGACTGCCGCAAGTGGGCCATCAACTGCGTCACATGCGGGTCCTTCGTGTAGCCCAGCTCCTGTGCCAGCTGCTGGATGCGTTCGCGCTGGGCGGCAGAGATCTTTGGGCTGTTGCGGAGCGCCAGTGACACGGCAGAGGGCGAGACCTCCGCGTGTTTGGCAATGTCGCGAATCGTAACGGGGCTGCGGGGCATGGGGTAGGGGTGGGACGCTTTGGCATCCCCGGCTCTACCTTGGCCAAAAGCGCGGCTTACGGCAAGCCGAGTCGCCCCCAAATCTCCGCTCTAATGGTGGTGATGGTGGTGGCACGCCTCGCCCGAGTGGTGGCAAGTCGCCCCTTGCACCGGCAGATATCCGGCGTCGGTCAACTGAATCCGGCCACGCTCGGTGAAGGCGTCGATCAACCCGTCGGCGGTCAAGCCTTCGGGGTCGCGGCAAGTGATATAGAGGGCCTGATGACCGAAGTAGTATTCCATGCACATCTTCAAGTGCATCCGCGGCAAAGGCTTGCCGATCGCCATCATCAAGTGCAGCACCTCGTGCCCATGGGTTTCGTTGTTCATGCGAAGCAGGGTTTAACGTTAACAACCACTATCCAGCTGAACGTCGCGAAACGGCACCCGCAAGCCCACGACGGGGTCGCAAACCTACGCAGCAGTGCGCCTAATAGGTGCGATTGCAGACGCTATAGCGAAGATTACGCTACGTTGCCTTGAAACCGGGCCGTGCTTCCTTAGGCTGACCGCGAAAGGCTTACCCATGTCGCGCACGCCTGTTTTCACCACACCCAAGCCATGGCTCAACCAGCGCCAAAGCGGCGTTCTCTGCCACGTTTCGTCGTTGCCGGGGCGCTTTGGGATCGGCAATTTCGGGGCGAGCGCTCACCGGTTGATCGACTGGCTGGCGGCGAGCGGCTTCCACTATTGGCAGATCTGCCCGCTTGGGCCTACGGGCTACGGCGACTCGCCCTATCAGTCCTTTTCCAGCTACGCGGGCAACCCCTACTTCATCGACCTCGCGGAGTTGGCCTCGCAAGGGTTGCTCCACCCCGAGGAGCTTCAGCCGTTGGAACATTTGCCTCCCGGACGCGTCGACTATGGCGGTTTGTATCGGCATTTCTGGCCGCTTCTGCGCTTGGCTGCCGACCGCTTCGACCCCACTCACACGGAAGACGGCAAGGTGGATTGGGAAGCGTTTCAGGCCGCCCAAAGCACCTGGCTCGAATCCTACGCGTTCTTTATGGCCTTGAAGGCCCACCATGGTGGGCGCGCCTGGACGGAGTGGGCGGAGCCATATCGCGACTTCCATCGCCTCGATCCCGCCTCGCTGCCAGAGGAGGTACAAGCCGAAGCCCGCCGCCGCCGGATCTACCAATATTGGTTTTTCGACCAATGGCAGCGCTTGCGCACCTACGCGCATGAGCGAGGCGTCGAGATCATCGGCGACGTGCCGATCTTTGTCGCGCACGACAGCGCCGACGTCTGGAGCGCCCCGGAAAACTTCCGTCTCCACGCCGATGGTCGCCTGCAGGTGTCGGCGGGAGTGCCGCCCGACTATTATTCGGAGCTGGGCCAGTTTTGGGGCAATCCGCTCTACGACTGGGCTTACTTGCGCGAGACAGGCTACCGCTGGTGGCTCGACCGCCTGGCCGGCGCTTTTGCGCTCTACGATGTCGTGCGGCTCGACCACTTTCGCGGTTTTTCGACCTATTGGGAGATCCCGGGTGACGCTCCCGATGCCCGGACCGGCCAATGGCAGCCTGGCCCGGGGCTCGACTTTTTCCAAGCGGTTTACGAGCGCTTCCCGGCCGCCCGGATCATTGCCGAAGACCTTGGCTATATCGACCGTGAGGTGTTCGAGCTGCGTGAAGCTACTGGCCTCCCGGGCATGAAGGTGCTGCAGTTCGGTTTCGGTCACGATGCCAATCAGGTGAACCTCCCGCACCACTACCCGGCTCATAGCGTCGTCTACACCGGTACGCACGACAACGACACGACCGTCGGCTGGAGAGCCAGTCTGCAAGGTGGGCAAGAGGCCGCCGTGCAGACCTATTTCGATTGGGGCGATCCGTCGACAGCCTGGCCGTTGGTGCGCGCTGCGCTGCTTTCGGTCTCGCGGCTGGCCGTCGTGCCGCTGCAAGACCTGCTCGACCTGGGCCCGGAGGCGCGGATGAATCTGCCTGGGACTCAGGGCGGCAACTGGCAGTGGCGGTGCACCGATGCGCAACTTGACACCCTCTACGCCCGCGAAGCGGAACTGCGCAGGTGGAACCACTTGAGCGGCCGCACGGCGGACAGCCTTCAACACGACTTCAGCGCTCCGCCGGAAGACCCCGCCGCACTGCATGCCTGAAACACACCCTCGCTATTTCGCGATTGCCCCAACTTTGTAGAATCGTAGAATCTAATAAATATGAGACCACTCCTCCTTACCCTGACTCTCCTTGCCAGCACGCTGGCCTGCGCTGCTCCTGAGCGCGAGCTGATCACCGTCGTGGTGACGCCCAACGAGGCCGACTGGACCTACGACGTTGGCACTCCGGTGACCTTTACCGTCCACGCGCTGAAAGATGCGCGCCCGGTCGAAGGTCTGGCGCTGCGTTACGAAATTTCGCCCGAACAGTTCGACGCGACCGAAGAAGGCAACGCCACGACGAGCGCCCAAGGGGTGGTGATCCAGACGGCTGGACGCGACAAGCCGGGTTTCCTGCGCTGCGCCGTGTTTGTCGACTACGAGGGCAAGACCTACCGCGGCGACGCCAACGTAGGCTTCGAGCCGGAAGAGATCACGCCCTACGTGTCCGAGCCCGCCGACTTCTGGCAGTTCTGGCAAGACGCCATCGCGCAGGTGCGTAAGGTGCCGCTGGAGCCAAGCTTCGAGCTGCTGCCCGATCTGAGCACCGATCGGGTCAACGCCTACCACGTGCGCTTCCGCAATGAGGCTCGCAATTACATCTACGGCGTGCTTTGCGTACCTAAAAAGCCCGGGAAGTATCCTGCCATCCTGCGCGTGCCCGGGGCAGGCGTGCGCCCTTACACGGGCTCATCCAAAGTGGCCGAACAAGGCGCCATTACCCTCGACATCGGAATCCACGGCATCCCCGTGCGCTACCCGGAAGAAACCTACCTCAACCTCCGCTATGGCGCCTTGCTGGACTACAACGTCAACCAGGCCGAAGATCGCGATCGCTACTATTACAAGCGTGTCTTCCTCGGCTGTGTCAAGGCGGTCGACTTCCTGCAGTCGCTACCCGAGTGGGATGGCGAGAACATCGGCGTGACCGGGGGCAGCCAGGGTGGGGCACTGAGCATCATCACCGCCAGTCTGCATGCGGACGTGGATGCGTATGTCTCCTTCTATCCCGCCATGTCGGACATGCTGGGCGATCTCAAGGGCCAAGCCGGTGGCTGGCCGCACCTCTTTTCGCGTTATGACGCGGCAAAGCACCCCGAGTGGTATGGCGTGATCCCGTACTACGATGTGGTGAATTTCGCCCGCCATCTCGACAAGCCGGGTTGGATGTCGTTTGGCTATAACGACTGGGTTTGCCCGCCGACTTCGACCTTTGCCGCCCACAATGTGCTGAAGCGTGAGCCGGAGCTTCACCTCTACCCCGAAACCTACCACTGGACCTATCCGGAGCAGACGGCGGCCGGGCAGGCTTGGCTCTTTGAGCAACTGAGCGCAGGCAACTAAGCCTTGGTCAACGCGTAGCGGTTTCGACCACGGGCAGCTCTCCCGTGGTTTTTTTACGCCTTCTCCAGCCAGCGGCGCAAGAGGGCCGCGTTGCGGATATTGGCGCGGAAGGCGAAGTCGAAGAAGTCGCCCAGAATCGGCACACTGCCGACCAGCCAGTCTACCCCTACGTTGGCGGCCATACGCAGGGCCAGAGTGCGCGGCGCACCCATGCGTAAAGCCTCAACGATCGGGTAGGCCGAGATGGCTGCCGTAATGGTATCACCAACGCCGGGGACGAGGCCGATGATGCCGTCCCAGCCAACGCGGCGACCGATGATCGGCACCTTGAAGGCCGTATCCATCAGGCGTGAGATCTTGTCTACGCGGCGCAACGCGGCCATCTGAGTGGCGTGATCGACACCTTTGGATTTAGGCTTGGCAGTCGAAAAAGTGGGGGCGGAGTAAGGGTGAGAGCTGCTCATACCTTAATATACTCCATTTCCTGTGCCAAGACGGCAGGTTTGGCGAAATTTGCCAAGGTCTGGATAAACGAAAAGCCGACTTCGCATGCGCAAAGTCGGCGGGGGTCGAAAGGGAAAGGGCAGTCGGGGCCTTAAAGGGCCTTCTCGACGAGACCAGCCTTGAGCGCCTTGGCGGAGACCCAGACGCGCTTCGTTTGGCCATTGGCCAACTTCACGCGCACCCGCTGCACATTCGGCTTGAAAGTGCGCTTGGTGATCTTCGCGATGTGCGTACCGATACCACCACTCTTCTTGGTGAGACCGCGGCGGTGAATCTTGCTGCCGCTGACGCGACGCTTACCAGTTACTGAACAAATCCGTGCCATAGCTCGCTTGGGAAAAACGTAGACAAAAGCACGCGCCCCCCGGGGGCCGCAAGGAAAAAAGTGAATAACTTTTCATGTATGTGCGCTTATCGGCTTCCCCAGAGCACCTGAAACTTGCTCCCGAAATACTGGGGGTGCAGCAGCTCCTGCAAGGCCCCGCGCGAAAGGCGGCTCTCGCGCATCGCTCGCTCGATGGCCGCCGTGCCATGCTGGACCAGGAAAGCCTCCTGCCGCTCCAGGTGCGCGTCAAAGCGATGGTCCCGCAACGCCTGCTCCAGCCAGTCCCAGCAGACGTGGCAGGTGATGTCGATTTCGCCCGGACGCTCCAGCAGGTCGTCGCCTTGCTGGTGGCGCGAGTAGGTGCGCGCGGTGCCTGCGGGGCGCTCGTAGGCAAGGGCATTCCAGAGCAGCCCGTAGTCGCAGGTAATAAAAAGCCCCTGCCAGTCTTGTCGGGCAATGCTTTCCAGCGCCTGCACAGCGTCGAGCGGCAGATCCAGCTCGTAACCCTCCGGCGCGGGGTGGGCCAAGGCCGGAAAATCGCGATCCCATCGCCCCAGCTCGATTTCCGCGAGCGTGGCATCTGGCTGGAGTTGCACCGCGCGCTCTCGCCACGCGCCTTCGCGGAAGACAAGGCGGTCGAAGGGCTGGGCGTCGAGCCACTCGTTGGCAAAGACCACGCTGCGAGGCGGGATATTGAGCTCCTGGCCCAGCCGGAGCGGTAGGTAGTCGGCAAAGGGGTGCTCGCGCCCGTGCAGCAGCCCGGAGTCTGGCTCGGCCGCGATTTCGACAAAGGTGTAGTGCGCGGGCGCCTCCGGCAGCAGTTTGACAGCAGCCGCGACGACCAGCTCGGCGAAGATCGGCCCCAGCGAAGTGGAGGTGTAGAAGTCGCTGCCCGGCTGCCTTCCCACGCGCTCCGCCGGCTGTCGATAGTAGCCCACCTCGGGCGTGTACAGGGTCACTTCGATAAAGTCGCGATAACTGAGCCGCCCTTGGGCATCGGCTCGGGCTTCCAGGGCCGCCCACATTTCCGGCCGGCATTGCTTATTTGCGCTGTCAGGAAATTGCATTCCGGGGCGATCTTCCGCATCCTGTCTCTCATGTTCAAGCGGTACTTCGCCCCCGGTGTGCTTTTCCTCTGCATCCTCGGCCTCTTTTCGTGGCTGATGTGGAGCCCTTATTGGGCGACGCTGCGCGAGGTGGGGGCCGTGATGCGCCTGATCCACCGCGAGTATTACGACGCCGACGCAGTGCGCTACAATCACCTGCGCGACAAGATGCTGCAGGGCACGGTCGAAAATCTCGATCCTTACTCGCGCTATTTCTCCGAAGAGGATTTTACCGCCTTTCGCGAGCGCTCCGACCAGCGTTATGTGGGTGTGGGAGTCGAGATCCAGAAACTTGAGGACCGGGTGGCGATCATGACCGTCTTCCCCGGCAGTTCGGCCGAGCAGGGCGGGGTGTTGCCGGGCGACCGCATCCTGCGCGTGGGGGATACCGATGTGCGCGAATTCTCGGTCGAGGCCGTGGTGGACGAAATTCGCGGCGAAGAAGGCCAGCCGGTCGAATTGGGGCTCTATCGCCCCTTGGAAGATCGCGAGCTGGACGTAAACCTCGTGCGCTCCCCGGTCTCCATTCCTAGCCTCGTCGATGTCGATCTGACGGAGCAGGGCATCGGTTATTTGCGGCTGACTCAATTTGGCGGGCGCACGGCGATGGAATTTGTCGAAACGCTCGACCGCTTGGAGGAGAGCGGCATGAAGGCCCTGATCATCGACTTGCGCGACAACCCGGGCGGCAACCTTACGGCAGCCAATGAAGTGACCGAGCAGTTCCTCGACGAGGGCGAGCTGATCGTCTACACCGCTGGCCGTGATGACGAAGACCGCGTCGAATACCGTTCTCATTCCCCCGACCGCGTCGGCCACTACCCGGTGGCGATCCTGATCAACCACTATAGCGCGAGCGGCTCCGAGATCGTGTCCGGGGTCCTCCAGGACGTGGGGCGCGCCACTATCGTCGGTGAAAAGTCTTACGGCAAAGGCTCCGTCCAGACGGTCTACAGCCTGCGCACCGGCGGCGCGTTTACCCAAACGACCGCGCTCTATTACTTCCCCAGCGGCAAATCTATTCACCAGAAAGGCGTCGAGCCCGATATCGTCGTCGACATGCCCGCCGAAACCTACCGCGAGCTGCAGGTGCAAAAGCGCCACGCCGACCGCATGTCTCGCGAGGAGTTTGAACGCATCTTCGGCTTTGCCCCGGATCGTGAGGACTCCGTGCGCCAAAAGGCCGAGGAATATCTGCTCAGTGAAGTTGAGGCGACCGCCCCTGCGGCGGCCTAAGTGTCTACCGCGTCAGGTAATCCGCAAACGTCAGCGTAAAAAGAATCCCCAACCAGAACAGCCCGCCAAAGATGAAGAGCCACGAGCTACGGTCGTGGTAGCGGGCGCGCATGAAGTAGACGATAATCAGCAGCGCCTTGGCCGCCGCGACCGTCATGGCCAGCACAGGGCTCCACCAGCCATGCGGCACCCAGATGAGGCTGAAGGCGACCACGAGCAGCATCATCAGGCCCGCCAGCACGAGCAGGAGCAGGCCGTTGGAAGGCGATTCTTCTTCGGGGTGGCTCATGCGCGGATCAGGTAGAGCAGGGGGTAGAGGAAGACCCACACGAGGTCGACAAAGTGCCAGTAAAGGGCCGCACAGGTCACGTAGGTGGGCTGAATCACGCGGCCCTTGCGGCTACGGAACCACCACACCATCCCGCCGATCCAGCAAATGCCGACGAACAAGTGGAAGGCGTGCAGCCCCGTCATTGAAAAATAGAGAAACTGGAACAGCTCGGCGCTGTGCGGGTGCTCGAAATCCTCCGCCTTGAAGTCGAGGCCTGGGATGTGATGCTTGTGTGCCTTTTCCCAGTATTCGTAGAGCTTGATCGCGAGAAACACGACCCCCAGAAAGGCCGCGCATCCCCAGCTCCAGAGGCCAGCTTTCATCTTGCGGGCCTCCAGCGCCTTTTCTCCAAAGGCAATGAGATAACTGCTGACAAGGAGGACGGCCGTATTGAGCGTGCCCCAAAACAGGCTCAGCTCACTCGCTGCCTCGCGAAAACCCTCCAGATGATAGGACCGTATCACGGTGTAGGCGAGGAAGAAGGCGCCGAAAAACAGGATCTCGGAGCTGAGGAACGCCCACATGCCGAGGTAGCCGGTGCGCTTCTCGTGCGGCGCATCGTGATAGGCTTCGTGCACTTGCTGGCTCAGGTGTCCCATCAGTCTTCGTAGGCGTAGGCTTCGCGGTCGACGACCGGCGTCTTTTCAAAATTGTGCTTTGGCGGCGGCGAAGGCGTCGTCCACTCCAGCCCGGTCGCGCGCCAGGGGTTGGCTGGTGCTTTTTCGCCCTTCCAGAGCGAGAAGATGAGGTAGATCAAAGGCAGCATGTATCCCAGGCCCAGGATCGTCGCCCCCGCCGTCGACATCACGTTGAGGAACTGGAACTCTTCCGGGTAGGTATGGTAGCGGCGCGGCATCCCGAGGTAGCCGAGCAGGAATTGAGGGAAAAACGTGAGGTTGAAGCCGATGAAGATCAGCGTTGCACCAATGCGCCCCCACCACTCGTGATACATGCGCCCCGTGATCTTCGGCCACCACAGGTGCAGCCCGCCCAGGTACCCCATCACCATGCCGCCCACCATGATGTAGTGGAAGTGGGCCACTACGAAGTAGGTATCGTGCACGTGCACATCGACGGCCAGCGTCGCGAGAAACAGGCCCGTGAGTCCCCCGATGGTAAAGAGCCCGAGGAAGCCCACCGCGTAAAGCAGGGGCGTCGTGAACTGCACACGCCCGAGGATCATCGTCACCGTCCAGTTGAAAACCTTGATCGCCGACGGCACCGCCACGAGGAAACTGAGCAGCGAAAACACCAGCCCGGCGTAGACCGATTGCGAGCTGACGAACATGTGGTGCCCCCACACGAGGAAGCCCAGCCCCGCAATCGCCAGACTGGAGAACGCCACCACGCTGTAGCCGAAGACGCGCTGTCGGGAAAAGGTGGCGATAATCTCACTGATCGCGCCGAACCCTGGCAGGATCATGATGTAGACCGCCGGGTGACTGTAGAACCAGAACAGGTGCTGGAACAGAATCGGGTCTCCCCCCAGTGCCGGGTCGAAAATGCCGACCCCGAAAAGGCGCTCCGCCATGACGAGGAACATCGTGATCGCCAGCACCGGCGTCGCCAGCACCATGACGAGGCTGGTGGCGTAGAGCGACCACACAAAGAGCGGGAGGCGGCCCCACGTCAGGCCCGGCGCGCGCATCTTGTGGACCGTCGCGATGAAGTTGACCCCGGTGAAGATCGACGAAAACCCCGCGATAAATATCCCCATCGCCATGCTGATGACGTGGCCGTTGGAATAGGTGCTCGAATAGGGCGTGTAGAAGGTCCAGCCTGTGTCGACCCCGCCTGCCACCATCGCGTAGAGCGTGAACAGCCCCGCTGCGACGAACACATACCAGCTCGCCAGGTTGATCCGTGGGAAAGCCACGTCTTTGGCCCCCAGCATCAGCGGCAGCAGGAAGTTGCCCAGCACCGCCGGGATGGAGGGCACGAGGAAAAACCACACCATCAGCACCCCGTGGATGGTGAAGAGCTTGTTGTAAGTTTCCGAGATCACCAGATCGCCCTGCGGCGTCGTCAGATCGGCCCGCATCATGGCGGCGGCGAATGCGGCAATGCCGAAGAAGAACGTGATCGTGAACAAGTAAAGAATGCCGATCCGCTTGTGGTCGGTGGTGAGCAGCCAACCCTTCAGGCTACGGTCGTGCTCCAGATAGCTGGGTTCGGCCGAAGGCTCCACCTCGCGGGGCGGATGGTGGATGTCGCGGCGTTGACTGTCGGCAGGTTTGTCCATCAGCGGGTAAAGTCTTCGGCTCCGGTTTCGAGCGATTGCAGGTAAGCGATCAGCGCGGCGAGCTGAGCCTCGTCTAGCTGGCCTTGATAAGAGGGCATCACGTTGTTGAAGCCCGCGACGATGTGCTTGCCGGGCACGAGGATGCTGTCGCGCAGGTAGGCGGTATCGGCGGTCACAAAGCTTCCATCGGCCAACGCCACGCGGCGACCGGCCAGCCCCTCCAGCCGCGGCGCATGCACGTTACCGCCCGGAAGGTGGCAACCGCTGCAGCCCTGGGTGTGAAAGATCTCCTGCCCGCGTTCGGCCAGCGTCATTTGCCCCGGCGTATTGCGGTCTTGCTGGAGCCAGGCCGCAAAATCCTCCGGCTCCATCACCTCGACCCAGCCACCCATCTTGCTGTGATCGGTGCCGCAATACTCCGCGCAGAAAAACCGGAAGCGACCTGTCTTGGACGGCGTGAAGGTCAGCCGCACGTATTTGCCCGGCACGACATCGCGCTTCACGCGAAACGCGGGCACATAAAACGAGTGGATCACGTCCTCCGAAGATAACACCAGCGTAATCGGCTCGCCGACCGGCAGGTGCAGCGCGTTTTGCTCCATCTTGCCCTCCGCGTGGTAGGCCTGAAACATCCATTGTCGGCCCACCATGTTGATTTCGCGCGCTCCGTCTTCCGGCTGATAAGAAACCAGATACAGACGCGCGCCCCACGCGAAGAGGCCCAGAAAGATGATCAGCGGCACGACCGTCCACCCCAGTTCGAGCTTCCAGCTGCTCCGCTTGATCCACTTTCCCAGGCCTTGATCGTCGCGTTTGTAGTTAAAGAGGGCATAAGCCAGCAGCACGAAGAGCAGGGCCAGGATCGCCCCGCTGATCAGTAACAGGCCAGCGAAGAGTAGATCGACGCGCAGGGCCAAGTCCGAAGCGGCTTCGGGCCAGAGCCTGAAGGTGGAAGTGGTATCGACTTGGGCAAGAGTGAGCATGCGCGTGGTCTAGGCGTGGGGCTGTTGGCGTTCGCGCCGCAGGTTCCAGGTGATGAAGCCGCCGAGGGCAAAAATGGTCGCCAAGGCCCCTGCCTTGAGCAGGTTCTGAATCGCGAGGCCGTATTTGCCCGTCATCGGGTCGTAGTGATAGCACAGCAGCAAGAGCTGATCGGCGGGCGAACCCAGCTTGCCTTGCGAGGCATCAACTAGCGCCAGACGCACGGCAGGGCCCTCGAAGCGCACCCCGAAGAAATACTGAGCGATCGTGCCGTCTTCCTCCGCGATCAGAAAACCGCCGGGGTGGGCGTATTCGGTGCTCTCCTCGTCGTATTCGTAGCCGAAGCCAGCAGCCTGCGCGATTTGCGTAATCGCCTCCGGCCCGGCCCGCAGAAACGTCCACGCATCTGCGTCGGCGTTTTCGGCGTAGGCGCGATTGGCGTTGCGCTGGGCTTCGCGAGCCAGCTGCGGATCTTCCTCCGGGTCGACGCTGATAAAGAGTACCTTGAAATCTTCCGGCGCCTTCCAGTCGAGGTCGTGCGTCACCTGCAATACCCCTTGGATCTGCTCGCCACACAGCATTGGGCAACGGTTGTAGCCCAGCAGCACGATCACAGGCTTGTCTCCGAAGTAGTGGCCGAAGGGCTTGGCGTTGCCCTGCACGTCGATCACCTCCGCGTCGAGTGGCAGGCGCTGGCCGAGATTTTGCGTCCAACCCACGTCGGGCGGGGGCGGCTGGTTGTAATTCGTCTGCGTTTCGGCGCGTAACACTCCCGTAAAGGCAGCGAGCAAGACGGCAATTCTAAGGACGTGCATCGTAATACGTCTCCTGGCGTTGAAGTTCGAAATCGGATTCAGCCGACCACTGCGGCAGGCCCTGAGAGGCGATCCGCCGCTTGGCTGCGTCGAGGGAAAGGGTCCCCGGCGCGCTGCCGTCCAGCCGCCCGCTATTGGCCTCCATCATCTCCTGCCAATCGGCCGCAATTGGCGTCTCGTAGGCCGAGCCATGCGTAAACAAACGGTCGTCTGGCCCATGGCGGTCGTAAAGGTGCTCACCATAGATCCAATAGAGCACGCCCAGGCATACTGCCATCAGCACGATGATACCCAGCGCGACGATTGCCGGCAAACGCAGGCCCACGTCGTGACGCTCGTAATCGGTATGCGGGTTCGGCGCTTCCATGGTTAGAAGGTATGGGGCAGGGGGTGCAAGAACCACAGCAGGTAGGCGGCCATCCCGGAGGCGGCGAGAAAAGCGGCTCGATTGATTCGCGCCGGGCGCACCCGGGCCTCACGCGAGAGCAGGCTGATGAAGGGCCACGCCACCCCGCATACTGCCATGTAGACGACCAGTAACACCCACGGGAAATGGCTCCGCTCCACGTAAAGCTGCGATTCGCGCGGCAGGTCGGCCATCCAGATGATGATCAGCTCGGCCGTGGCCAGATAGGCGCCGACGACGGTCGACGCTTGCAGCAAACTCGCCAGCTGACGGCGCGAGAACTCCTCGACCTCCGACCAACGGGTCCGCAACAGTGCCATCGAAAGGCCGAACAGGACCGAGAGCAGCATGAACGTGAACGGGAAGCCGGTCGAAAACCAGTCGGCGTCGCGCACCATCACCCAGTCCACCGCAAAGAAGAACATCGTCAGCGTCAGGCCGACCAATGCCGGTGCCGCCCACGGCTGACCCCGCTCGCCACCGCGCCGCCCCAGCAGGAGGCCGAGCCCGGCGAAGACCAGCAGATACACCACGTTACGCACGAGGAAAAAGGGCCAGTTGAGGAACGCGGCGCGCTCGTGCGTCAGCTCCTTCAGGTGGTCATTGGCAGGTGAAACCCAGTAGGCGAGGTGTTCGAAGAAAAAGATCAGCCCCAGGAAACAGAGCGCAGGCACCCACCACAGGCTCACGTGCTTCCGCAGGATCGGCCGCAGCGTCTCCATCCAGCGCCCTCCCGTCAGCGGATAAAGCAAAAGCAGATAGGCCGAGCCCGCTACCAGTGCCAACGCCAGCAGTGCCACATACCAGAATAAATGCAGCGCGAGCGTCATGGTGCCACCTCCTCCGTTGGATGCTGGCTCAATTGCAAGGCGCGCACAAAGGCTACAATCTCCCAACGCTCTTCCGGGCTCACGCGGCCCCCATAGGGCAGCATGGCGCCATAGCCGTTGGTGATCACGTCGAAGAGGTAGCCATCGGGCGCCACGCGCAGGCGGTCGAGGTGAAAATTGGTTGCCGTAGGAAAGCCACGCCGCACGACAATACCGTCGCCATACCCCGCCGGGCCATGGCAGACGACACAGTGCACGTGATAAAGCTCTTCACCCGCCTCCAGTGTGGCCTCCGTAACCTCCAGCGGCATGCGGTCGAGATAGCGGCCATCGGCCCCTTTGCCCGTGACGAAGGGCCGGTCAGCCCAAGGGCCATCGTGTGGGACGGTACCTTCGGGCGGCGGCTGGGCGGCGAACTCACCCGGCAGGTTGTCCGCGCGCTCGTAGGCTTCGACTTTCTGTTGATCGCCCATGTTGTCGTAGCAGCCGGCAAGGAAGGAAAGGGCCGCGATCAGTAGAGGTAAGAGCGGCTTCAGTTCCATCGGCGCACCTCCGTTTCTTCCGCCCCTGCATTGCTCAACTGCCTCTGTTGGTGGCGCAGCTCCTCTTCCGAAACGTCTCCGGTCGGCACCATGAGCAGCACGTAGCGGTCTTGCGTGCCGCGTGCGATCAGCGGCGAATCCAATTCCGGCACATAAAGGCGCGGACGAAGCCGGATCAGCCACGTAATCAGGCCCGTCAGTGCCGCCGTCAGCACCCCCAGCTCGAACGTGATCGGGATGAAGGCGGGCCAGCTGTGCAGCGGACGCCCCGCCACGTTGAGCGGGTAAGCCCAGACGGAAGCGTAGACCTGCATCAGGTAGCCGCCGAAGGCTCCGCAGATGAAGCCCCAAAAGATGATTTTCGGGATCGGACTCGGGCGATAGGCTACCAGTGCGTCCAGCGACTCCATCGGATGGGGTGTGAACACCTGCACCGACCACGCGGCATCCTCGCGCACGTAACGCTCTACGGCTCGTTCGAAAGCTTCGGCCTCACGAAACGAAGCGATCACCGCCAACGGTAGAATCGGAGCCCTCACTTCGCCTCCTTTCCGTGCTCTTCCCGTTCGTGCAGGATCTCCCGGATCTCGTGCATCGAGACCATTGGAATCAGCCGCACAAAGAGCAGCACAAGGAAGAAAAACAGCCCCAGCGTGCCCAGATACAGCGCCCAATCCCAGCCCGTGCTGTCGAAGTCCTGCCACGACGAGGTCAGGAAATCGTGGCCCAGGCTGGAGACCACGATCAGGTAGCGCTCCATCCACATGCCCACGTTGACCAGCCCGGCGATGATCCAGAGCGCGAGGCTGTTGGTGCGGACACGCTTCCACCAGAGCACCTGAATCACGCCCACGTTGCACGCGATCACCGTCCAGAAGACTGGGGCGTAGTAGCCCGTGAGGCGGTCCATCATCGTGTCCACCTCAAACAAGTCGGCGCTGTACCACTGGAAGAACACCTCGCTGAGGTAGCCAAAGCCCACCATCATGCCAGTCGCCAGCATTACCTTGCCGATGTTGTCGAGGTGGCGGCTGGTGATCATGCCCTCCAGCTTGAAAATCTTGCGGATCGGGATGACCAGCGTCGCCACCATGGCGAAGCCCGAGAAGATCGCGCCGGCCACAAAGTAAGGCGGGAAGACGGTACTGTGCCACCCCGGCAGGTTGCTCACTGCAAAGTCCAGCCCCACGATGCTGTGCACGGAGATCACGAGCGGCGTGGCCAGCCCGGCGAGCATGAAGTAGAGCGCCCGGTAGTCGCGCCACTGGTGGTCGCGCCCCAGCCAGCCGAGCGAGAAAAAGGCGTAGATACGCTTGCGCAGGCCCGGCGCCGTCCGGTCGCGCATGGTGGCTAGGTCCGGTACCAGCCCAAGATACCAGAAGATCAGCGACACGCTTCCGTAGGTCGAGACCGCAAAGAAGTCCCAGACCAGTGGACTGCGAAATTGCGGCCACAGCCCCATATCGTTGGGATACGGAATGAGGTAGAAGAAATACTGCGGTCGGCCGAGGTGGAGCAGGGGAAAAAGACCCGCGCACGCCACCGCGAACAGCGTCATCGCCTCCGTAAAGCGGTTGATCGAGTTGCGCCAGTCTTGCTGCAACAGGAGCAGGATGGCCGAAATGAACGTGCCCGCGTGTCCAATGCCGATCCACCAGACAAAGTTGATGATCGCAAAGCCCCAGGCGACGGGGATCTGCAGGCCCCAGACGCCAACACCCTTGGCGAGCAGCCACGTAATGGCAGTAAACAAGAGGAAGACCCCGCCAGCGGTGACGAGCAACGCACTCCACCACCACCAGGCACGGGTCCGCACCCGCGCCTCGTCACCCACACGCTGGTTGAGCAGCTCATGCGACATCTCGGCGCCGAGCAACTCCTCCGGGCGGGTCGGGGCGTTTTCCTGTTCAGCGGGCTTCATGCGGCGGGTTTTGCCAACGCGGCAGGTAAGTGGTGCGGGGGCGAGTGTCCAACTCGGCCAACAAGCCGTAGTCGCCTTTCTGGGCCTTCCGCTGGGCGACGGCGTTCTCCGGGCGGCTGATGTCGCCAAAGACGATCGCCTGTGTCGGGCAGGCCTGCTGACAAGCCGTCTGGATCTCGCCGTCGCGGATTTCGCGCTTTTCGTTACGGGCGTCGATCCGGGCCCGGCTGATGCGCTGGACGCAGTAGGTGCACTTTTCCATCACGCCCCGCTCGCGCACCGTCACCTCGGGGTTGAACTGCAGGTTACGCGGGTGCTTTTGCGGCGGACGGTAATCGAGGAAATTGAAGCGGCGGACCTTGTAAGGGCAGTTGTTCGAACAATAGCGCGTGCCAATGCAGCGGTTATAGACCATTGCGTTCAGGCCCTCGCTGTCGTGCACCGTTGCGGCTACCGGGCAGACCAATTCACACGGGGCCTTTTCGCAATGCATGCAGGGCACGGGCTGGTGCAGCACGCGCGTAGGGCCACTCTCGGCCGAGAAGTAGCGATCCACCCGCAGCCAGTGCATTTCGCGTCCGGCGGCCACCTGTTCCTTGCCTACGCTGGGGATATTGTTCTCTGCCTGGCAGGCCGTAATACAGGCCGAACAGCCGATGCATGAGCTGAGGTCGATCGACATACCCCAGGCATACGGCGCCTCCCCGGCGGGCAGCTTGGGCGGGTGGGGCATGAAACTGCTCTTTTCTGGATCAAAATGGTGCTCTTCCTTTGGGGCAGGGTGGCCCACCTCTCTCACCTTCACAAACTCATGCCCTTCCATCACCTGATGATGCTGCGTCGTCACCAGCTCGTAGCGCTCACCGGTCTTGGCCAGGGATACCCCCTCCCACCTCCATTGCCCTTGCAGAGTCGCTGCCGAATAGCCGGTGTGGTGGCCCTCATGCAAGCGAGCAGTCGCGCGGCCATAGCCAAGAAAGGCTACCACCGTGTCGTCCTCCATCGCGGGCAACGGCAATACGGGGAGGTGCAGACGCCGGTCGCCAACCCGGATTTCCACCACGTCGCCTTGCTGCAAATCCAGCTCTTGCGCGCGCCTCTGAGAGACCCAGAGCGCCTGGTCCCATACCAAGAGGCTGATGGGCTTGGGCAGCTCCTGGAGCCATGCGTTGCGCGCGCCGCGGCCATCCTCGATTGTCGGGTCGAGCCGCACCAGCAGGTCGAGCGGGCCATGGCCGGGTTCTCTCGTGGGGCGGCGCCCTGCCTCTCGACGGAGCACCTCGGGCGCAGGCGGAGCGTCGGCAAACACACCCTCCTGCAGTCCCTTGAGCCACCACGATTCAAAATCTCCCGGCACTTGAGCCTGCCAATGCCGTCGCACCAGATCGTGGGCGCTCAGCGGATTGCTCGGCTCCGCGAGCCAATGCAACAGCTCCAGCCGTGAGCGGCTCTGATACATCGGGCGGATGAGCGGCTGCACGGGGCTCAAGGTACCGGTCCAGCTGCGCAAATCGCCCCAGTCTTCCAGAAAGTGGTGCACCGGCAGCCGCCATTGGCAGGCGCGTGCGGTTTCATTCACCTCCAAGGTGGCGCAGGCCGACCACTGGGCGCGGGTGATTGCTGCCGCCAGTTCCGGGACGCTATGAACGGGGTTGGTATCGAAGCAAATCAGAGCCTGGACCGCCTCGGCCTCCAGCGCCTCCTGCAACTCCTGCCGTGAGGCGAGTGGCAGGCCCACCGCGTCGTCTGTGCGGGCTGGCAAGGCGATGGATTCCCAAGTGGTGCCCTCCGAGCCCAGTGCCTGGTTCAGTCGGCGCACGCGCTCCTGCAGCTCGTCGTCCAAGTAGCTTCCACCTACAATCAGGGCTCTGCTGCCCGCACGGTTCAAGTCTGCCCGGCAGCGTTCGACCCATTTTTGTTCCGCTTCTGCAAGATCGCCTGTCATCTGGCCTTCCAGCGCATCGAGCAGCACTGCCCAACGGCTGGGGCGGGCCAAGAGGGGCGCGTCTGCTTGCACGTTGGTCACATTGGGGGCGGCGTGCAGACTGTAGAAGCGGCTGAGTTGGGCGTCCTTTTCCCAACCGCGCCGGCGCTGTGCGAAATCGCGCGCATAACGTAGACTTTCGGGGTGTTCGGTCAGGAAATCGGGGTCGATGCCCACGACCACCTCGGCTGCGGCAAAACGGTAGTCAATGGGTTCCCAGTGCAGGTGATGGATGGGCGACTCCATCACGATGCGAACCTGTGGGAAGCGGGCTACCAGTCGTTGCCAGACTGCGGTTTCGGTGGGGGAGGCATTCGCCTCGGCTACAATCCAGAGACCACGCCCCCCGGTCGACTGCAAAGCTGTGAACCGTTCCAGCCAACTGGCCTCAAAACTCTGCCAGTTGCTGGTGCGCTGGCGCAGATGTGGGGCGCGCAGGCGCTGATGGTCGTAGAGTCCCAACAGGCTGGCCTGCATGATCGCATCGCTGGCTCCGAGCGTAGACGAATGGCTCTCGTTACCTTCGATCTTCACAGGACGACCTTCGCGGCTCTCGACCAGGATACCCCGCCCGTAGCCTCTCCAGTTGTGCGTGGTAGCATAGAAATTCGGCGTCCCCGGCAATACCTGCTCGGGCTGGCGCACGTAAGGCAGGATCTCTTCGCGGGGCTTCCGGAAGCACCCGCTGAGCGTCGCCAGGCTTAAGCCCGCTCCCGCCACTTGGAGAAACCTGCGCCGGCTCAACTGCGAAGGCCACACCGCAGCTTCGGGCGGAAACTCATCCGTATTGCGGGGAGAACTGGAGGTGGGGGCAGGCATCAGCGGTGGCAGGCGGTGCAATCGGTCAGGTTATAGGTGGCCACGCTCTGCTGGGCTGCCACTTCTTCGTGGACGTCATGCCAGCGTTTGGCATCGAAGGGAGAAGACCGCATGGCGTGAAAGGTCTCGCCCGGCTGGAGCGGGTCGGCTTGCCGCCGCACGTTAACGACCTCTGCTTCAGGCACCAAATGAGCGCTAGGGTTGCGGTGGCACTCCAGGCACCACAGCATCGAGAGTTCTTCGACCTGAGCCACCGTCACCATATCTTCGACATCCCCGTGGCAGGAGCGGCAGGACACCCCGTTGTTTACGTGCACGGAGTGGTCGAAATACACAAAGTCACCCAAGTCGTGCACTCGCTGCCAACGGACGGGCTCCCCTGTGCGCAGGCTCTCCCAAAGCGGATCCAGCATCGGGCTGTCGCGGAAGAGCTGGCTATGGCAACTCAGGCAGGTATCGGTCGAAGGCAGCCCCGCAAAGGCCGCTTTTTCGACGCCGGTATGGCAGTAGCGGCAGTCGATGCCCAATTCGCCCGCGTGGTGACGATGGCTGAAGATGATGGGCTGCTCGTGCGTTACCCCAAAGCCTTCGTAGCCATCTCGACTCCCAAACACATATACCGCCGTCAGCGAGGCTAGCACCAGCACGAGCGCGAAAATCGCACCCCCGCGCAGCCAGGCATCGGCGGAGGGTCCAAAGGCTTGCGGATGTTTGTCGGGGGCGGCCACGGAGGTGGAAAGTTGCTAGCGGCCACCCTCCTTTTGATACCACGCATCGACTTCTGTCTGCGCTTGTTCCGGCGTGAAGCCATAGCGCTTGCCGAGTCGGGCCTTGAGGCGATCGACATCGCCGCCGATTTCCCGCAAATCCTCTTCCTGCAGTTGTGGCCACTGTCGCATCAGGGCGTTTGCGTAGGTGAGCCAATGGGCTTTGAGGATATCGTTGTCCGTACTCATGGCCTTGGTAGATGCCAAGGCTGTACCAATTTTACGGAGAGACCCGGTAACGCTTCCGATTACTTGAAGGATTTTTACCGATTGTGGAAGCGAAAGGTCCGGTGGTGCAGCCTGCGCGATATTTTAGGGGTTGAACGGTGCAGGCTGCATGCGCCGCCCTCTACTTGCGCTCCCCTTGCCCCGGGATTTTCGCCGATTCGTCGTGCAGGAGATCGCGCTGGTAAAGCATACGGTAGCAGACTAATAGTATTACCGTTAGCGGCGTGCCCAGAATCAACCCGAGAGGCCCAAAGACCATGCCCATGACAATCGTCCCCAGCAGTGTCAACACAGGCGGCAGTTGCACATTCTGCTTCAGTACCATGGGGGTGATGAAATTGCCCTCCAGCACCTGAATCACGATATAGACGGCCAGGACCTTGATCGCCATAACCTCGCCGCCGGAGAATGCGATGAGGATCGCGGGGAAGGCCCATAATACCGGGCCCACGTTGGGCACGAATTGAAACAGACCCGCCAGCGGCCCCAGCACGAGCGCAAACGGGGCGCCCACGATTACCATGCCCAGGGTGACCAGGGTACCGATGATGAGCATGGCAAAGCCTTGGCCGATCAGCCAGTGCCAAAGCGCCCGCCCGCAGGCCAGCAATACCTGGCGGCCCTTTTCGCGGTAGCCCAGAGGCAGGATACTGATCATCCCGCGCGCATAGGCTTCAGGGTCGTAGGCGAGAAAGATGCCGATTACCAACGCGAGAGCCATCGCCGTAAACGCTTCGGCCGAGCGGGTCGCGGGGCCGATAATGCGGCTCAGCACACCGTCGCCGTCGCCGCCGCTCAAGCCGCCACTGAAGAACATGCGCCCCCAGGTGGTGGTCCTCACCTGGTCGATCATCGCCGGCATCTTTTCCAGCAGACGTTTCGATTCCTCGATCACCATCGGCAGGACCAGCATGGCGATCCCTGCGATAAGGAGGAAGACGCAAGCCGTGACCACGTAGAGGCAGTGGCAATAAGTCCAATGCGTCTTGCTGCGCAGCATATACGCAAAGCCGCCCATTACGACGGCCAGCACGACGCCGGCAAAAAAGATCAGAAAAGCCTCGGCGCTCTTCCACATGAAGAGGGCCAGGCCGATGAGGGCGAGCGCGATCATTACGCGCTTCTGGAACTCGACCAGAGGACGATGGTGGGCGAGATCGTTTGGGGGCTGTAGAGAGGTCATTACGGGTGGGTAGCTTGCCCGCGCTGGCGCAATGTAGAGCCCAGCCAGCGGGCGAAAGGAGCGGCGGTAATGCCGTGGATGACGACAGAGAGCGTGATTGCGAGACTGATGTGCGGCCACAAGTCGTTGCGGCTCAATTCATTTTCGGCAAACATCACATAGTAAAGCGCTGCGATCCCCAGCGGCCCGAACCAGCCGAGGAATGCCATCTCGGGCACATTGATACGCGGGCGCAGCAGGCGGTTGAGTACAACAACCGTTATCATGCGTCGGCCGATGATGACAGCCAGCCAAAGCAGCCCCATGCCCCAGCCGAGTGCCGGCCATTCCGTTACGGGCAGGAACAGGCCCACGATCATGAAGATCGTGATGGTGAAAAATTTGTTGATGGCCTCTTGAATCTCTTCCTGGTGCTCCTGGTGCTCGTCGTCGATAAATTGGTCGAAGACCACGCCTGCGACAAACGCGGCCAGAATGCCGTCGGCACCCATCATTTTGACCGCCGTCATGATGACCACGGGCAGGGCGAGCGTGAAGCCGAGATAAGACGTGTGGCGAATCATGCCACGATGGCTCACAAAGGTGAGGATCTGGGCCGCGAGCCAACCAAAAAAGGCTCCGAGCAGCGCCGCCATCCCGATTTCCTTCAACAACCCCACGACCAGCCACTCCTGAGCCGTCGCCCAGTTTACCCCGTGATTGAGCACATAGATGGGCAGGATGACAAAAAGGAAGCCGAGGCCGTCGTTGGAGCCAGATTCAGCCGAAATGCCCTGCTGCTCCCAGGTGGGAATTTGTTCGTTGGCCAATGGGCCAGTAACGATCGGAGTCGATACAATAGGGTCGGTTGGGGTGATGATCGCCGCCAATAGCGCCGAGATCCAGAAGCCGAAGTTGCCGCCTGCCCAAAGGCCCAGGGTGGCCGCCCCCCACATCAGCGGCATCCCCAGCAGGATGACGACGGAAAAGAAGCGCCACTCGCGGCGCCAGTAGTGCTTGGGCAGGCGTAGCGCGATCCCCATCAGGCCGATGGCGAGGGTCATGCGCGCGCCTTCTTCCATGATCAGGTGGCGATGCTCTTCGCTGGGGAGCTGGAGCAGGCCCGATACATGCGGGCCGATGATGACGCCCGTGGCCAAGGCCAGCAGAGGCAGCGGCAGCCACAACTTCTGCAGCAGACTCGCAAACGTGATATAGGCCAGCGAGGCTACCGAGAAGAGGAAAACCGTAAAGTTGATCGTCGCACCATCCATCAGGGCAACGGGAGAATGCTACTTGTGTGCCAGCCTTCAGGAACCCGTATTTCCGCCTGGGTGGAATAGCCAACGATGCAAAGTGAAACGCTTCGGCCCCTCTAGGGGGGCATCCTGAGCAAGCGGTAAAAGCGCTCGCTCATCGGCCGGAATCCTGCAGTGAATGGATCTGTTATGCGTAAACCCATCTTCCCCTTGATCGCCTTCGCCGGCGTTACCCTCTTCACGGCTTGCGAGCGCGCATCCACTACCGCCGATCCCACGGGCTCGACCACGCCCAGCGAGCAGGAACGCGCCTGGGCAGAGCGGACCTTTACCGCCACGCTCCAGGTCCCAACGCCTGCTCACAGCATCTCGATCCAGGAAGTCTGGCAGGTGCGCGACCAGGTATGGATCTGGGCGCGAGTGGCGCACAGCGAGGGCATGGCCGCGCAGGTCATCACCGAGTCTACCGACAGCGTCACGCTGCAGGCTCCTCCCGGCAACGCGCGCTACTTCGTCAGTGGCATCACATGGAACTGGGGAGAGCTGCCGGAAGGCTATCAGCGCGTGACCGACGAGCAGCCTTTCCAGCCCGAGACCCAAGGGGGCACCAAGCTCTACCCGGCGAAGGAGTAGGGCACAAAAAAGCGGCGGGAGCCTGATCCCCGCCGCTCGCTTAGCACAAATTTCTGGCCCGCGATCAGTCGTCATCGTCGCGGTCGCGCCGTTCCTCGCGATTGCCGTAGTAGCCACCCGCTGCGGCTCCTGCTGCGCCCCCGATGGCCGCCCCTTCGAGCGCATCGCCCGATTGGGACCCGATCAAGGCCCCGGCTGCGGCTCCGGCCGCCGCGCCTTGCAGCGCACCTTCTTCGGTGTTCTGCGGCTTACGGTAGTTTTCGCAGCCCGCAAAGCAGAAAGCCGCGAGCAGGCTCAGCCCCGCCAAGGGGCGGTAAAGGAAAGAAGTTTGAGCGTTCATGGTGGTAGGGATTCGTAAGTGAAAGGATTACACTTCCTGTTGCTTGCTGGCATCGAGCTGCAACAAGGGCAGCTCGACCCGTGGGTCGAATTCGCGGTGCAGGTGAGCCGGGCTGGCAATCACCATCACCTCCAGGGTGGGGCGCACCACGGCATCCTTAAGGTGCCCGCCGATACACTGGCCATCTGGCTTGCCCAGGATCGCGTGGGCATGCAGCTGGGCCTTGCCATCGCGAGAGGCAATCGTGCCAGTCAACGAGAGCAGCTCCACCTGCTCGTGCACCGGGATGTCGATATATTCCAGATGGTCGGTGTTGAAGAAACGCAGGCCCGCCTCTGAAAAGGCACCGATGCCGTGGAAGCGGGCAGAAACGATCCCTTCCTTCGCGACAAATGCGGCCAGCTTTTCCATCACGGCTTCGCCCGTTTCAAAGACGAGCACATAGGTGGTGTCGCCGGTAGTATCTAGCTTTTGGTAGCGCATGCCTAGCCTTGGAGCAGGGATTGGGCACCGTCGATAAAGACCTCCGTGCCAGTGATGTGGCGGCTGTGCTCGCTGGCGAGGAAGTAGACCAGCTCGGCCACATCTTCGGCCTTGCCAGGCTTGCCGTCGGTCAGCGGGATTTTGCCCTCGGGGAATACGACCGGCTCAGCTTCGGACTCGATGTTCTCCTTATCCGTATTGTCGTCGATGGCCGATTCGATGGCGCCGGGGCAGATGGCGTTGACGCGGATGCGGTGGCTGGCCAGCTCCAGTGCGATCATCTTCATGAAGGCCACTTGACCCGCCTTGGACGACGAGTAGGCACTGGCACCCGTGTTGGTAAACATACGGGTACCATTGACCGAAGAGGTGATGATGACGGAGCCGCCGTCGCGCTTCAGCATCGGGAGGCAGGCCTTGACGGTGTAAAAGGTGCCCGTGAGGTTGATGTCGATCGTCTTGCACCATTCCTCCGGCTCCATGTCTGCAATGGGTGTCCAGGTGCCGTTGATGCCGGCATTGGCAAAGACGATGTCGATCCGGCCCCACAGCTCGTCGAGTTGTTTGGCAGCCTTTTGCATGTCCTCCCATTTGCTGATGTCGGCCTGCAAAGCCTTGGCCTCGCCGCCCGCTTCCTTGATCAGGTCGACGGTTTCCTGGGTGTTATCGAGGTGTCGCCCCAGGCAGCCCACCTTGACGCCGTCACGGGCCAGTCGGAGCGCGGTAGCGCGTCCCAGGCCTTCGCCGGCTCCGGTAATCAAGGCCACGCGGTTATTGTCTTTTTTGTCTGCCATAATGGATTGGGGGTTAAGAGTCGTTCCTATGGCGCAAGACGCGGGCCAAACCGAGCGCCGTGCCGAGCAGGACGCCCGTCGTCACCCCCGCCATCGCCACAGTGCCCCGATGTTTGCTGGCCTCCAGCTGCAGACTGTGCCCGTAAGCCCGGTCGTCGAAGTCTCCGTGTGCGGCGAAGTCCCCTGGTACGGGGGCATAAAGATTGTCCGGGCGGTCGGCAGCTTCGGGCTCCTCGATTTGTTGGCCGCTGTAGCCCTCGCGGGCCAGCTTGCGATCCGCATAGCCGGGAGCCACCTTGTTGCCGTAAACTGCCTTGAGCGTAGAGCTGCCGACGAGGACCTCGCGCCGGCGACTACACGCGGCCAAATAAATGCCGTCGGCCGCCACTTCGGGCTGGTAGATAGGCGGCACCGGCTGGGCCTTCTGTGGCAAACGGCTGCGGACCCAACTAAATTGGGGCGTGTTGACCGCCGGCAGCTGGACCATCGTCACGTGCACGTTGCTGCCGTCGTGCAAAAGCTCCGTGCGCAGGGAATCGCAGAAGCCCTGAATCGCGTGTTTGGAAGCGCAGTATGCGCTCTGCAGCGGGATCCCCCGATAGGCGAGGGCAGAGCCCACTTGCACGATCGTGCCGCGGTCACGCTCCAGCATGCGGCCCAGCACTGCCTTGGTGCCGTAGACGTAGCCGAGGAAGCAGACTTCCGTCACGCGGCGAAACTCTTCCGGTGTGGTATCCTTGACCGGGGCGAAGACGCTGGTCATCGCGCAGTTGACCCACACGTCGATCTCGCCTAGCTGATGTTCGATACGATCGGCTGCCATTGCCAGTGCATGGGCGTCGCTGACATCGGCTTGGATCGCCAGGGCGTGTGCCCCCAGCTGCTGCAATTCCTTTTCCGTCGCCTCCAGGCGTCCGGCTTCGCGGGCTATAACCGCTACATTGTAGCCCTCATGGGCAAATTTGCGGGCGGTGGCGCGTCCTACGCCTGCCGTCCCGCCCGTGATTACGACGACGGGTTTACGATTCTCTGATACCATATCGGGAAGGGGTTGAGTTTACCCGATAGGGGGAGCAGAGACGGTACCAGCCTCAGGCGTTGGGCGGATCAAGGACCTCCGCAAGCGCTTGCTGAATGAAAGCGTCGCCCTCCAGGGCGTAGGAGCGCGGACGGCAGAGATACGTCTCGTGCATGGGCCGCTCGACAATTTCAAGGCCGGCAGAACGCAACATGGCTTCGACTCCGGGGATATTGGCCGCCCACCAGTTGGTCGGGTCGTCGGCCAGGCGATGCTCGATAAACGCCATCTTGGGCCAACCCGGCTCTGCCAGGCGCTCGCGCCGCTCGAATTCGAGATTGTCGGGCACCGCGCAGCCCTCGCTGCCTTCGGGGCTGGTCAGCGTCTGGAACACCATCCAGCCGTCCATCTTGCGCACCAGCCCGTCGAGCGCGAGCAGCGGGTAGCGCAGGTGGTAAAACAGCCCCATAAAAAAGATCCCATCGTAGCGATCGGGTTCGCGAATGACGGTGTTGACCGAGGCCTCGCGAAATCGGATGCGCTTTTGCAAGCCATGTTGCTCGGCAGCCCAGATCGCTTGCTTCAGGTAGTGCGGGTCGATCTCGACCGCATCCACCTGCGCGCCTCGCTCCGCCAGCTTCAGGGCGTAGAAACCAGCGTTGCAACCCAGCTCCAGCACGCGCTGGCCGGAGAGGTCTTCCGGCAGGTGGCTGGCGAGCTGCTCCCATTTGAACGACGGGAAGTCGCCCAGCGGATGTTTGGGGGCGGTCTGCGTGCCATCTGGCAGGTGCAGGTTCTGGAACCACGGTCCCAGCTCTGCCACCTTGCGTTCCGTCGGTGTCGAAGGGTTCGAGAAATCTGTCTGAAGCTGTGCCATATGCCGCTTAGGATGCGAGCGCCGGGGCGAGGCACCCATGGTAATGCCCTTCGAGTTCCGCCGCGCGATGATCGGCCGTGTGGGAGGCGAGGATACGTTTGCGTGCGGCCGTGCCGATGTTCTGGAGATCGGCGGGCGAGAACTCCTGCAGGTAGCGCAGCGTGTCGGCGGGGCCTCGGCTGATCAGGATTTCCGACCCGATGTCGAACAAGGTATCCAGACCGTTCCAGTAGTCCGAGATCACCGGCGTGCCGCAAGCGGCGGCTTCAAACAGGCGGACACTGGGCGCATAACCCGTCTGGCGCATGGCTGCGCGGGTGATGTTGAGGGTAGCACGCTGCTGGTTGTAAAAGGCGCGATGTTCGGCGGGCGGCAGGTGCTCGATACGACGGACATTTTCCGGCCACGCGATCGAATCCGGATACTGTGGGCCGGCGACTGCAAAGCGACCGTTGCGCCAGTGGCGTGCGGCTTCGAGCATCAGGCGGTCGACCCCTGGCTGGCGGTCGTCGCTGTAGGTGCCGAGGTAGCCCAGGTCGTAATGTGTTTCGCCCTGCTCTGGGTAATACAGCTCTGGATCGACGGAGCAGTAGAGCGGGCGCGCTCGTTGGGCGCCGAACTCCTGCTCCAGGCGTCGCAGCAAGGGGCCGCCGGTGAACGACAGGTAGAGGTCGAAGCGCGGGATCAGACCTGTTGAAAGGTACTCCTCGTCGCCCCGCGCCAGCTTCTCCAGCGTCACCGGCGTATCGATGTCGTAAAACGCGATCATACCGTGCGCCGTATCGCAGGCCCAATGGCCGACCGCGACCCCGTCGGGCACGTAGGAGCCTACGATCACCATGTCGGCCCTGCGCACGGTGTCGGCGAAGCGTTGCTTCAGATCGTCGAGGTCGGTGTAAAGGTGCGTTTCGGCAAAGTCGGGATGCGGCAGGTCACGGTTGCTGGCATACCACGGCACGTCGCGCTCCAGAAACGTAATCCGATGGCCCCGGCGCTGGAGGGCCTTGAGCAAGGCGCGGTAGGTGGTGGCGTGGCCGTTACCCCATGAAGATGTGATGGAGAGGCCGAGGACAACGATGTGCAGGGGATGGGGGGTGTTCATGAGGCGCTGGCAAACTGAGGACGGTTCAAGAGAAGGGCTTCAAGCTCGGCTGCACGGTGGGCGTAGGTGTGCTCCTGCAGCAGCCGCGCGCGGGCCCGGCGGCCGATTTCGCGCGATTCCTTCATGGAAAGGTCGCGCAGCAGCTCGGCCACTTCCTTGCCATTGTGGGCTACGAGGCACTCACGCCCCGGCTCCAGAAACTGCTCCACACCCTTCCAGGCATCGGTGATCAGGCAAGCTCCGGCTCCGGCGGCCTCAAACACGCGGGTGGCGGGCGAATAACCCATGCGGGCCATGCTCTCGCGGCTGATGTTGAGGACCGCGCGCGGGCTCGCATTGAAAGCATTGTGGTCGCGCGTGTAGAGGTGCCCCATTGGCTGGACGTTCGCCAGCTCGGGTGCGTTTTGGTGCCAGCCGTTCCCTGCCAGCAGGAAACGCTTCTCGGGCAGGGCCCGGGCGGCGCCAAAGAAAAACTCCATCACGCGCTCTTCACGATCGGGCAGGCGGTTGCCCGCGAAGTTGAGGTCGCAGGCAAAACGTTCGTCGGTCGGCACCGGGTGATGGTCTTCCGGGTCCAAAGCGTTGTAGATCGGCACGCACTGGCGCGAGCCCAACTGGGTAAACGCTTGCACCACGCCTGGTCCACCCCCGTAGGTTAGCACCGCATCATATTCGGGGATGTGGCTGCGCAGGGGGTCTTGCGGGTTGTTATCGAGCCGCTCCAGCGTCGCCGGGGCGTCAACGTCCCAGTAAATGACCTGCGCGCCTCGTCGTTGGTGGGCCAGCACGGCGGCCTCCAGCTCTTCGTCGAAAATACCGACTCCGCTGGCCTTCACCACCACATCGGCGTGGCTGGCATGCTCCAGACACTGGTGCATGGCTTCGCGGTTGGCGGCGTAGACGACGCTGCGGGCAAAGTCGGGGGTATCGAGGTCGCGGTGTTGCTGGCGTTCGAAAGCGTCGGGCTCGTAAAAGGTAATCTCGTGGCCTCGGGCATGGAAGGCGCGCAGCATGCCACGGTAGTAGGTGGCGGCGCCGTTCCAGTAGGCGGAAACGAGGCTGGAGCCGAAGAAAGCGATCTTGAGCTTGGGCATAGCGTGAAAGGGATCAAACTTGGGTGGCGGGGCTCAACCTGCGGGTGAGGCGGGCATGACGGTGCGTCTTGATCAGATCGATGATCTGGATCAGTTCGTCGACCCGGTGGTGGCAGGTGTGCCGAGAGCGGATGGTGTTGAAGGCGCGTTGGGCCATGGCTTCGGCGCGACGCGGGTCATGCTTCAGCGCGTAGAGGTGGCGCTCCATTTCATCGGCGTCCTCGGCCACGAGGTAATCTAGCCCGGGGGTGAAGAGCCTTTCGGCATCCTCCCATGGAGCGCTGATCAGCGGGATGCCGCAGGCCATCGCCTCAAAGGGCCGAATAGTCGGGATGCCGGGCAGGCTCTCGCGGTAGTACCGGCGCGGCACGTGAACCGTCATGCGGTAGCGGGCAAACACCTCGGGCGCGCGGAAGTTCGGCAGCCAACCGGCATAACGGATACCCGCCTCTTCGAGGGCTGCGAGTGCTTCGGGCGGGTAACGCACCCCGTGGACCGTCGCCTGATAGCCGAGGTTCTTGACCGGCTCCAGCAGGAACTCGTGCAGCTCGTTCGTGCGCTCGTCGTCTCCCCAGTTGCCGATCCAGACGACGTCGCCTTCGATATGGTCGCGGGGCAGGGGGCGAAATACGCGGCTGTCGGCGGCTTCATGCCACGTCCAGGCGCGTTCCACCCATTGCTTTTCCAGATAACGCTGGCGCAAGACTTCGCCAAAGACGAGCGCACCGTCGTAGCCGGAAAGATCCAGAGCATCCATCTCGTGCTGCGCACTCACGCCTCGGTGGTGCGTGTCGTGGAAAAGCAGCACGTAATTCGGGTTGGCCTTGTGATGCTCGCCGATCGCCTTGATCAGGGCGGGCGGGTTCCACTCGTGCACAATCACGACGTCGGCATCTTCAAGCAAGGCATCCAGCTCCAGCTCATTCGGCAGGTAAAAGCGTGGGTGCAACCGCGGGTAGTAGTCCCGCAAGGCCGAGAGCGGCTCCGAGCCCGCATCCTCCACCAGATGCTGGAGGCTCCAGTTGTTGAACTCCTCGTAGATCGCTACCTGATGGCCGCGGGTAATAAGGTCGGTCACGACGCCGCGCAAGAAATGGGCGTTGCCGTGGTTCCAGTCGGACGCGAGGGAATGGTAAAACCCGATAATATTCATCCAAAGGGCGGTTGAAAGGGTGAGGGGACGAAAGGCGCGCGTGAAAAGGTGGTGGCGGACGCTTTCTCATGGGTCGACTCGCGGCTCGGGAATTCCGCGTAGAGGCTGGCGTAGGCTTCCCCAAAGGCTTCGGCAGAATAGCGACGGGCGCGGGCTTGGGCACGGCGGGCCATTTCCGCCCGGCGGGGCGCATCATAAATGAGTTGCCGCAGCGTCAGGCACCAGGCTTCGGGAGCATCGCAGGGCACATACAACGCCGCATCGCCCCACACTTCGTGTAGCGACGGGATGTCGCCCAGCACGAGCGCACAACCTGCCAAGGCTGCCTCTAGCGGGGCCAGCCCAAAGGGCTCGTAGCGGGCCGGGTGGGCGAAGATCGAGGCAGCGGCCAGCACCTGACGCATCTGCAGCGGCCCGAGGTTGCCCAGGCAACGCAAAGCGGTTTGAGGCTCGCGTTGCTCGGGATAGCTCGGGTGCTCGGTCTCGCCCGCGACATAAATGGGCCAGCTGAGTTTGCGCCCGGCGGGGTGCAAGACGCTGAGATTCTTCGCCTCATCCCACACGCGCCCAGCGGCAAGGATCAGCGGCTGCTTTTGCGCGTTGCGGACAAAGGCGGTCGAGCTGCGGCCATTGGCGAAGACGCGGGCGTCCTGCACGTCGGCATCGTAGACTGCCAGTCCTCGCAGCATTTCCTTGGTCGGCGCAGTCACTACGGTCGCGTTTTCGAGCGCTTGGCGAACGCAATTGCGATAAGGCTGCCACTCCTGAGAAGGCAGCCCTCCTTTTACGGCCTGAAACCACGAGTAGACGCACGAATGCGCAGTCAAGACCACCGGCAACTCCCAGCCCGCGACTGCGGCTCCATAGTCGTTAAAGTGCAGGACATCGGGGGTCACATCGTCGACGAGGCGGCGCAAGGCGTCCTGCGCTTCTTCGACGTCGTGCCACGGGTCGTCCATCCATTCCAGCTTCTGGGGCAAGGTATAGAGCTCGCAGTTGCGCAGCGCATTGGCCTCTTCACGCTGCTCGCGGTTCGGCTCCCGGCCACGCGCCACGAGGGCGACTTCGACGTGGTGGGGCTCCAGCGAGCGGATGAGCTCCATGGCGTAGGTCCACACCCCGCCCAGTGTATCAGCGGTCATCAATACACGGCGTGTGGTCGGGTATGTTTCCGTTGCTTCCATCAACACTGCGCAAAGAGGGTGAGACTTGTTGTTTGCTCCTGCTGCCCAAACGTGCGACGCGTGGGGCTGTTCCAGACAAAATCGGGTGCGACAAGCATGAAACCGTCGAAGCTAGGAATTCATCAAGACGAGCGCCTTCATAAAGCCTTCAGGCCGCTCATGCATGGTCTCGAACGCCTGCTGGATGTCTTCCAGCGCGAAGGTGTGGGTGTAAAGGCGACGGGGGTCGAGACCTTCCAACGCCTGCAGCTCCACCGCACGCTTCATGCCGTCGAGGTAGATCAGCGGATCGCGCTCATGGGCGTTGATCACGTCGAGCCCCAGCCAGTTCCACTGCTGGAGGTTGACTTGGCGCAGCCCGTCCTGGTGGAAGCCGGCAATGACCATGCGGCCCCGCTCCTTCAGCAGATTGGTGGCGAGGTCGATTGGGCCGGCGGCACCTGTGGCTTCGATAACGACGCTCACCCCTTGGCTGCCAGCCCACTCGTGCAGCTGTTTGGTCACGTCCTGGCCGTCTCCCGTATCGCGTACCGTAAATTCCGCCCCGTATTCCTTGGCAAATTCCAGCGCCGACTCGCGACGACTGACGGCTGCCACTCGGGCGCCAGCCCGGGCGCAAAGCGAGACCAGCAACGTGCCGAGGAAGCCGCTGCCGATCACCACCACCGTGTCAGTGGCAAAAATGCGGGCGCGGCGGAAGACGTTGATCGCGCAGCCCAGCGGTTCTCCCGGCATGGGGCGACCGTCGAGCGACTCCGGCAAGGCGATAACCTGGCTGCGGTGGGCAAGGTCGTACGGAGCAAAAGCATGATAGGTGAGCGCAGTCACACGATCGCCGACTTGCCACTCGGTTACGTCTTCCCCCACGGCTGCGACATAGCCCCAACCTTCATGGCCCGGGTTGCCAGCCTTGACTGGATACTGGAACCAGTCGCGCCCTTCCCAGATCGGCAGGTTGGAGCCGCAGACGCCGCAACCCTCCATGCGGATGAGGACTTCATCGGCCTTCGGTTCGGGCACGGGGACTTCTTCCAGCACCCATTGCCGCGGCCCTTTGAGGACGGCGGCGCGCATCGTGGCGGGGATGGGATCAGAAGTTTCGCGGGTAGAGGGAGCAGCGGTAGAGGCTTCTTCGACGGTGAGTGAGGAGATCATTTTTCAGGATAAGGTTGAGACGGGTGAAGTGAGTTGCTGGCGACGTTCGAGCCAGCGGTAAAGTTTAGCCACGCCCTGCTTCCAGCTGATTTCCGGGCGCCAGTCGGTCGCGGTGGAAAAGCGGCTGTGGTCGGTCACATAGTAGCGTTGGTCGCCCGTGCGCCATTCGCCAAAGTTTACATCGACCGGCTGGCCATGAAGCTCGGAAAGGTAGTCGAGCAACTGGATGAGGCTGATCGAGTTGTCGCGCCCGCCCCCCAGGTTGAACGCATGGCCAGCGCAATGCTCCGGGTGATTCAGCGCGAGGCTGAAGGCGCGGACGAGGTCGCCCACATACAGGATGTCGCGCACCTGCTTGCCGTCGCCATAAAGCGTGATCGGCTCTCCCGCCAGCGTGCGACGGATAAAGTGCGCTACCCAACCCTGATCCTCGTTGCCATGCTGATGCGGGCCGTAAATGCAGCTGAGGCGGAAGACGGTGGCCGGGATGCCAAACGAGCGCGCGTAATCCAGGATATACTGGTCGGCCGCGCCTTTGGAACAGCCATAGGGGCTGTGAAAGTCGAGCGGGCGATCTTCCCCGAAAGCCTGCTGCTTGCGATCGACCGGGCGGTAGCGATTGTCGACCGCTTCCATCACCACATCTTCCATGCCGCCATACACCTTGTTGGTGGAGGTAAAGATAATAGGAACCGGCGTGCTGCGTTGGCGGATCGCTTCGAGAATGTTTAAAGTGCCGCCTACGTTGATTTCAAAGTCGTCGCGCGGGTTGACGAGGCTTGTGGTGACGGCGACCTGAGCGGAAAAGTTGAAGACTGCCTTGGCTCCGGCCACCGCATCTGCCACCGCAAAACGGTTGCGCACGTCGCTCAGCTCCACCCGCAGACGGTCGCCGTAGCGGGCGAGCAAGTCGTTGAGGTTGTTCTCGGCCCCGGCGCGGGAAAGATTGTCGAACACCAAGACCTTCTCGCCTTGATTCAGGAAATGCTCGGCTACGTTGCTGCCGATAAAACCGGAGCCGCCGAAGACGAGCACGTATTCTTCTGCCTCGCTGCGGTTGAGATGGTGGGTGCGGTCGGCGCGGGCCTCATGCCCGAATTGTGGCGAGGGGAGCTGCCCAAATGCGGCGACAGCTTCCAAGCCCTCGCTTGCCCACAGGCGGTATAGAAGCTTCGGCGAGCCGTCGTCGCGGCGCAGCCCAAAGTGGTAGTGTCGCTCGTCGGCGTGGAAGCCGTCCTGGTGGGAAAGGTTCGGATCGAGGTCGTCGAGCGAATACCAGTAAAGGCGGTCGGCCGGGGCGTGCAAAGCGGCGAGGAAGTGCTGCAACTGGCGAAATTCATCGTGCCGCCAGGTGGAGTAGCCCGCCTCGGTAATCCACAGTTGGAGGTGAGAATTGCCGCTTTGGTCGAGGACATCGCGTACCTCTTTCAGCGGTTCACGCCAGTCCTGCCACTGGTGGTCCCAGGTTTCCGGGAATCCATGAACGGAGACCGCGTCGAGGTGCTGCAATACCCCACGTTGGGCGAGATTCCAGAAAAACTGGCCTTCGATCGGGCTGACGCCACCCAAAACGACTTTCTTCCCGCACTGCTTGGCCCAGTGAGCGGCCATGCCGATCATCTCGGCAAACTTGGCCCAACCCGGGTCGTGATGGAAGTCCCACTCCACATGGTTGTTGGGTTCGTTCCACAGCTCGACCCATTCAAAATGCTCTCCGTAGCGCCGGATCACTTCATCGGTGAAGTCCGCAAACGCCTTCAAATCCTGCGGTGGGGCGCTGGTGCGCGGCGCCTCGGCAATCGAGGGCGGGGTGTAGTTCAGGCACGGCAGCAGCTCGACTTCCGCCGCCAGTGTGGGGACGAGCCAATCATACCACGCTTTGCCCTCCGGTCGGTGGTAATCTGCCCACGAAAAGCCGATGCGCAGGTGCTCGACGCCCAGCTCGCGTACGGCTGCAAGCACGCTGGCGACGCGGTCTTCTTCGCCTGGGCGGAACCATTCCACAAAACCAAGGGGAGTGCGGGGCGTTTCGCCATTGGCGGCGGAGTCGGTAGGAGAAATGATCATGGCTAAAGGGTCAGTCCACGTTGAGTCAGTTCGGAGCGGGCGGCCTCCGTATGGTCGGTGGCGATCTCGCCTTCCAGCCATTGGGCCAGTTCACGCATGCCATCTTCAAGACGCACTTCGGGCGTGTAGCCCAGGATATCCCGAGCCTTGGAGATATCGGCGAAGCAGTGGCGGATGTCGCCCACGCGATACTTGCCGGTGGTCTCGTAGCCCAGGTAGCTGCGGCCCATGGCTTCAGCCAGGCGCTGTGTCAGCTTTTCAATCGTGATGGGCTGGCCACTGCCCACATTGAAGACCTCGTTATGGGCGCGCTCGTTGTCCAGCGCCAGACGGCAGCAACGCGCGACATCCTTCACATGCACAAAGTCGCGCTGTTGTTGGCCGTCTTCAAATATCTGGGGCTGCTTGCCGTTGAGATAGCGCGAGGCGAAAATCGCGATGACACCCGTGTAGGGGTTGGAAAGGGCCTGATGGGGCCCATACACGTTGAAAAAGCGAAAAGCGGTCGTGGGGATGTTGTAAGCTTTGCCCACGATCAGGCACATGCGCTCCTGGTCGAGCTTGCCCAAGGCGTAAATCGACGAGGGCAGGGGCTGCTTGCTCTCTGGCGTCGGCACCGGCTCCAGTAGCTGGTCGTCTTCGTTGCGCACTTCCCACTGGGCCTGCTTCAGTTGCTCCAGACTGCGCTCGGGCACGCTGCACACCTCACCGCCGGGCTGGCGGTAAAGCCCCTCGCCATAAACGCTCATACTGGAGGCCACCAACAGGCGCTGGACCGGGCGTTCGATCAGGCATTGCAGCAGATTAGCGGTGCCTTGGTTATTGATCGCGGTGTAACGGTCGACTTCATACATGCTTTGGCCAACGCCCACGGCGGCGGCAAAGTGGTAGACGGTATCGATCCCAGCGAGGGCTTCCTGCAGCTCTCCCTTGTTTCGGAGATCGCCGCGGAAAAATTCCACGTTAGGATGCAGGTAGCCGGGAACCGACGGGGTATCGCCATGCACCTGTGCCTCCAGCGAGTCCATGACCCGGACACGATGCCCTTGGGTCAGAAGCTCGGTAGCGAGATGCGAACCGATAAAACCAGCTCCGCCCGTAATCAGGATGTGTCGTTGTTTCATGGGTGAGTGGGGCTGCGCACGCCTGATGCCAATCATAAGGTGGATTTTGTTAAACCGTTGGGATACCCGCTCTTACAATTTAGGCTTCTTCTGCTGCAGGGGGAGGCTGCATCCGCCCGTGCACCGTGCATGGCGGAATGGCATGGGCAGTTGCAGCTCACGGATTTAGGTGTTTACAATCTCTCCCCCGTTCGGATGGAGGACTTGGCCGGTGTAAAAACTGGAATCGCTGGACGCCAGAAAGACGTAGGAAGCAGCCAGCTCGTTGGGCTGCCCCGGACGCTGCATAAGGTTGTCGCTCCCAAACTCCTTGACCTTGTCTTCGTTGAAAGACGCAGGGATCAGAGGCGTCCAGACCGGGCCGGGGGCGACGGCATTGACGCGGATCTTGCGCTCGGCCAGCTGCGTGGCCAGCGAGCGGGTAAAGGAAACGAGCGCGCCCTTGGTCGAGGAATAGTCTACCAACCCCCCGCTACCCCGGTACGCGGTGACGGAGGTGGTATTGATGATGGCTCCACCTTCCGGCAAGTGGGGCAGGGCGTACTTCGTCAGCGCAAAAGCCCCGAAAACGTTCGTGCGAAAGGTGCGCTCGACCGTATCGAGGTCGATGTCATCAACTTTGGTGCATACGTGTTGCTCGCCTGCATTGTTCACGAGGATGTCGAGCCCGCCGAACGTCTCGACGACTTTCTGCACGGCCTCTCGGCAAAAAGCGCGATCTCCAATATCGCCCGCCAAGGCCAGCGAGCGCTGTCCGGCGGCCTCGATCGCCTTCATCGTACGCTCGGCATCGTCGCTCTCATCGAGGTAGAGTATGGCCACGCTTGCGCCCTCGCGCGCGAAGGCGGCGGCTACGGCAGCCCCGATCCCGCTGTCGCCCCCGCTGATCAGGGCGCGTTTACCCTTCAAGCGTCCTGCGGCAGGCGAAGCTGCTTGTCGCACCTGAGGTGCGGGAGTCATCTGGGCCTCATGCCCGGGCTGCTTGTCTTGATGTTGAGGAGGTAAGGTATTCGACATGCCTCCCTACATGCACCAAAAGTGCCAGAAAAGACCGTTGGACGAAAAATAATGATGAAGATGAAGCTTTCGAAGAATTACCCTCATGAAGGCGTGCATCTCAGTTTGCACCGCGAAAGTTAGCGAATCGCAAAGGCTCGGATGGGCCTCAATCAGCATATGTGACGACAGATTCTTTATTTCCCTGAACAGGAGTAAGAAAGCAAAGATGTAAGCGTTATTGGTATGGGCATTGCGCAAGTGAAAGGCGTCTGGAAACAGAAAATAAACCCACTGAAAATAAAATTATGATGAACAACCAGAAAACCACCCAAAGCCTCCGACGCCACGCCCGTAAGCCGCTTTCCGCGCTGCTCGCTGCCACTACGCTTGGCCTCTTGATTACTCCAAGCGCAATCTTCGCCCAGAACGGCGATTGGGAATATACCGATGAAGGCTGGAGCCAGGAAGAATGGTATGACCCCACTGACTGGTTTGATGATGAATTTCAGGAGTTGAACCAATCCGACTATGGTCGCTATTGGAACGACGATTCCTGGAGCAATAATATGGCCTCCAATAATAATGTAGGCTACGATGGCGACTACTATTACAATCGGAACGACAGCTCCGATCAATGGGAGCGCCAAGGTACACGCGATCAAAACAATAACCGCCAAGATCGAGCCCGCTCGAATTACGAGGCGGAATATGTGATCTATACCTTTACGAGCACCGATCGCCAGCGACAGCAGGATTCCCGGAACATGCGGAGCAACGATCGTAGCCAGGGAAACCGCAACCAGGCTTCTCAGGCGGAAGACAAGCAGAAGACGAAGAGCAAGCAAATCCAAGGCGAGATTCAAGGCTTTCGCCAAATGGAGCTGCAGACCCAAGAGGGCGATTCCGACCAGTTTACGGTCGTCAAGCTGCGCCTCGACGACGGTCGCAATACGGTCGTCAGTCTCGGTCGCTCGAACGATCTGCAAGATCTCAACCTTGAACAAGGGGACCAGGTCCAGCTGAAAGGCACCGTCGGCCAGATCGACAACCAGCCTGTCTTCATTGCTCAGAAACTGCGCGTCAACAACCAGACGGTAGACGTCAACCGCGCCATTCGACGCGAAAGCGTGAACCAGAGCCATTCCGACCGTAACCGCCAAGGTAATCGGAACGGCAGTTCGCAGAACTCCGACTGGAAGCAGTCGACTTCTTCCTATAACCCGGAAGACCGCAACCGTTCTGAAAGTTCCAACCAGAACCGCAGTAACTGGAACCGCAATCAGCAGGCTTCCAACAGCTCGGACCGCTACAACGATACCTATTCGTACGACTCCAACCAGCGGAACTGGGAGCAAAGCAGCCGCGACCGCAATGAGAGCCGTAATCAGCAAGCGAGTAACCGCAGTTCCGGCCAGTCCAATCAGTCCTACACCTACAATTCGAGTGAGGGCAGCTGGGAACAAGGCAACCGCGATCAAAACCGTAGCCAAAACCAGAATCGTTCGGATCGCAGCAGCCAGAATCAATCGGTGACTTCCTACACCTACGACTCGGCTGACGGGCAGTGGAGCGACAGCAAGGATCAGCGCAACGCGACCAACTTCAACTCCCAGAACCGGACGGCTTCTCGCATGCGTGCCATGCAGAATGAGGACCGCGACACCACCGCGTCCACCTCGCGAGATCGCAGCAATCAAAATCGCTACGGCCAGAACAGCAGCTCTGGCGACCAGATGGATCAGGTGACGCTCCGCGGCCGGGTCGAAGACTTTCGCCGGGTGACGTTGAACCGTAGTGGCCAGGATTCCGAGGAGCAAACGCTGGTCCGCATTCGCCTCCAGAATGGTGAAAGCGCCCTCATCAACCTCGGCTCCGACACCTCCCTCTCGGATCTCGATTTGCAACGTGACGACCGTGTTATGATCAGCGGTGAGCGTCAGCAATGGGGAGACCGTAGCATCGTTCAAGCTCAACGCATTCGTGTGGAAGGCGAAACCGTCAAGTCTTCTTCCTAAAGCTTAATGCTTGATTAGCAGATGCTTGGTAAGCCGTCCCGATGCGTTTCGGGGCGGCTTTCATGATTTTTATGCCGGTTTGGAACGGCGTATGCAAAAAGGTTTGGCAAACATCAACCCATCAGAGCCATGCTTGGATATATTTTTGCCATCATCGGTGTCGTGCTCCTGATCGTGCTCGCCTTTGCCATTCGCGGCCCGGCGAAAAATCAGGGCCTGAACGACGCCAAGCGCCTCCGCCCAGACGAACGCGCCGGCACCTCGCGCAGCGAACCTGTCGCCGAAGAGCCGCAACCCGGCCCGGTCAACAGCATTAACCGCCCGCGCACCTCCCACTAATTTTTCACAGACACAGAACCTCAACCGGACAAGACAATGTTGAATACCCTACACGATCTCTACCTCGAACAACTCCGAGACCTTTATAGCGCCGAGACGCAACTGATCGAAGCGTTGCCGAAGATGGAGGCCGCCGCCTCAAATCAGGACTTGAAAAAGGCTTTCCGCGAGCACCTCGATGAGACCCGCAACCAGGCGGATCGTCTCCTCAAGATCTTTTCTCAGCTCAACCAGCGCCCGGACGGCCATACCTGCGAGGCGATGAAGGGACTGATCCGCGAAGGCGAAGAAGCGATTCGTGAGCTCGGCAACCCTGAAGTCAAGGATGCCGCGCTCATCGCTGCCGCCAACCGCGTGGAGCACTACGAGATCGCCGCTTATGGCGCCACCAAGACCTTTGGCAAGATCCTCGGCGAAAAAGAAGCCGTCGACCTGCTCGAAAAGTCCGAAAAGGAAGAAAGCGCTGCCGATAGCAAGCTGACCAAGCTGGCCGAGGGTGGTATGTTCTCCAAGGGCCTGAACGAGGCCGCCGCCAAGCGCTAAGGCGACTCTTTCATGCACGGGTCGTAGCCTTCGGGTTGCGGCCCTTTTTGTAACCCATACCGGAAACCGCTATGTTGGAATATATTATGGTCGTGGCGGTCGTCGTCGTCATCCTGGGAGGCCTCTTCTGGTTCCTCTGGAAAGGACGCGAGCTGGACCGCGAACAACAAAACCGCCAAGTGCGGGCCGCTGAACACGCCGCCCAAGCGCATCAAAAATCGACGCATCCCACTCGCGGATGACGTATTTTCCGTTTAGTTCCTGAAGGCATGGAAGTCCATGTCTTGCAGCACTTGCCGTTTGAAGCTCCTGGCTCGATTGCGAGCTGGGCCGAAGCCCGGGGGCACCAGCTTAAGGTGACTCACCTCTATGCGGGCCAGACGGTGCCCGCCGCCGATGAGATCCGGATGTTGATCGTGCTCGGCGGCTCGATGGGGGTGAATGACGAGGCAGATTATCCGTGGATGACGGATGAGAAAAAGCTGCTTCGCCATTTGCTCCATCAAACTCAAGTCCCTGTAGCCGGGATTTGCCTGGGTGCGCAATTGATTGCTTCTTGCCTCGGCCAGAGAGTCTTTCGCGGCCCTGTGATGGAAGTGGGCTGGGCGCCGCTCATGCTGACGCCGGCCGCTCGTGAAGACCGCGTAGCATGGCAGGCAGGCATTACGCCGCTGCATTGGCACCACGACACCTTTGAATTGCCGCCCGAAGCGATCGTGTTGGCTTCTACGCCTGATTTCTCCCACCAGGCCTACCGGTGGCAAGATCGCGTGCTCGGCCTCCAGTTTCATCTGGAAGCGACTCCTGCAGGAGTAGAGGCCCTTTGCGCAGAATGCCCGCAAGACGTGCAGGCGGGCGTTTGGGGCCAGACACAGGCTCAAATTACCAACTGCGCCATCCAATGCGTCCAGACGCAGCCGTTGCTTTTCGCACTGCTGGACGATTTGGCGAGCCAGGCGCAGTAAGCTGCAAGCCTATTCAATGCCCGGATGCGCTTCCCGTCCCCATAATTCGGACGGGTAGACACCTTGCGCAATTAATTCATTAAGCTTGGCCTGCACCTGCGGGAGGTCTTCCCGGTAGGTCATGCCAAACCATGGCGAATCGGTCGATGGGACGGCCACCTCCAGCTTGCCCTGCTTTACGCCGGCCATCACGGCCGAGGGTAGATAAAATTCACCTTTGGACAGATCGCGGTCGGGCGTCTGCAAGAATGTCTTCAGCTCATCCTGCAAGAGATCGAAGAAACGGGGGGTAAAGCCGAAACAGTTGAGCGATACGGGCGTGCTGGGCGCCAGCTCCTGCTCGTCGCCCTCGCACTGACCCATAATGCGGTCGTCCCCTTGCCGCTCGATTTTGGTAAACTCGGTCAGCTGTTGCAGACTGCCGTTGTTAACCACGCATACGCCGCGAGATACCGGGCCGTGGGGAGAAAGAGTGTGATTGAGCGGATAGGAGACCAGGACCGCCTGGTCGACCTCGCCCGCTTTGGCTTCGGCCTCTTTGAGGCCCTTGATCAGCGTCTGGTAGGCGCCCTTGCCGTAAAAATCGTCGGCATTGATCAGGCCGAAAGGGCGGTCCACCACGGCACGGGCCGCCCACAAGGCGTGTCCGGTGCCCCACGGCTTGGTCCGCTCTGGCTGGTTCGCCAGTTCTACGGGCAGCTCGTCCGCCTTTTGGTAGGCGTAGCAATACTTCAGGCGATTGCCGAAACGGCTCGCTACCTGCCGCTCGAAGTCCTCCTCCAGCTCCGGGCGGATGACGAACACGAAGTCCGTAAAGCCAGCGCGCTGGGCGTCGAAGAGCGAATAGTCCAGCAAGGTGGAGTCGTCGGGCCCGAGTGCATGGAGCTGTTTCAAGCCGCCGAAGCGGCTGCCCATCCCGGCAGCGAGGATTACGAGGGTGTAGCGTTCCTTCATGGCGGCAGTGCTTTAGCGAGTCACACCAGAGGCGGCAAGCGCTTCCTCGGCGGGTTTGGCGCCGGCACGATCCCGGTAATACTGGCGCAGGTGCTGCATGATGCGTTGGGCGGTCTTGCCATCCCAGAGCGGCGGCACTTGGCAGTCGAAGTCCGGGTCGTCCATCACGCGGCGGAAGGCGGCGTAGATCTTCTCCGGATCGGTACCGACAAGCTGGTTGCCACCGAATTCGCAAGTCGAGGGGCGCTCGGTGTTGTGGCGCAGCGTCAGGGTAGGCTTGCGCAGGCACGTGGCCTCTTCCTGCAGGCCGCCGGAGTCGGACATCGCGATCCGGCAGTGCATCAGCAGGTTGATAAAGTCGAGGTAGCCCAGCGGCGGCAACAGGTGGAAGCGCTCGCTGTTCTGGACTTCGTCCCACCAGCCGAAGGCTTCGAGGCGGGCCTTCGTGCGCGGGTGCATCGGCCAGACGAGCGGCAGTCGCTCGGAGCACGAGTGCAGCACATCCAGCAAGCCACGCAAGGTCTCCTTATCGTCCACATTGGAGGGGCGGTGGAGGGTCACGAGGCCATAGCCGTTGTCAGGCAGGTTCAGGTTTTGCCAATACCCGCGCGCTTCCGCCTTTTGCTGGAAATGGAGCAGGGTATCGATCATCACGTTGCCGACAAAAAGGATGCGGCTGTCGTCCACCCCCTCGGTGCGGAGGTGGTTCACGCCGCTTTGCTCGGAGACGAAGAGCAGGTCGCTCAGGCGGTCCGTCACGAGGCGGTTCAGCTCTTCCGGCATTTCGCGGTCAAAGCTACGCAGCCCGGCCTCGACGTGGAAGAGGGGGATGTGGCGGTGCGCCGTAGCCCAGGAGGCTGCTGCGGTGGAGGTGACATCGCCTACCACGATCACGCCGTCGGGCTTTTCCTGCTCCAGGAAAGCGTCGAAGCGCTCGATAATCTTGGCCGCCTGGACGTTGATGCCGCCGGTGCCGATTTCGAGGTTGGCGTCTGGCTGACGGATGCCGAGGTCGGCAAAGAACGCCTTGCTCATCTGGTCGTCGTAGTGCTGACCGGTGTGGACGAGTGAAATGCGAAAATCGTCGGCCTGCTCGAAGGTGCGCATGAGCGGCGCGATCTTGATGAAATTCGGTCGCGTGCCGGCGACAATTACCAGGTGGATCGGGTGAGACATAGGATAAGAAAGTGGGTTTATCAGGCGCGCACGGGTTGCCATTGGTGCGGCGCGCCGGTGGTCAGCAAATCGAGGTAGACGCCGGCAAAGCGCTGGCGGTTGTAGGTGTTCTGGACAAACTCGCGGCCTCGCAGGCCCAGTAGCGCCCGGTGTTGCGGATCGAGCAAGGGCATGAGGTTGGCGAGCAGGTCGTCCACCGATTCGGGTTGGAAATTGTAGCCCGCCTGCGCTTCGTCCACCACGCGGGCAGCATCGCCAGCCACGCCATTGAGGATGGGACAGGTCATGGCCATGGCTTCAAAGAGCTTGCTCGGCAGCACGGTGCGAAAGAGGTCGGTATCGCGCAGGTGCACGAGCGCCACATCGCTCAGGCTCCAGTAGCGCGGCATGTCGCTCTTGGGCACGCGCCCCGTCAGGATCACATTGGAAAGGTGCTTCTCGGTGCGCAGTTGCTCCAGGCGGGTGCGGTCTGCGCCGTCGCCCACAATCATGAAGACTACCTGCGGATGCGTCACCTGGATCTTGGCTGCGGCTTGCAGCACTACATCGAGGGCCGAAGCCATGCCGACCGTACCGACATAGGAGACTACGATCTTGCCCTGCAGGTTCCATTGGGCCTCCAGCGCCGAATCGCGCGCCATCGGCTGGAACTGCTCCGGGTCTGCACCATTGGGGATCACCGTCAGCTTGGCGTCTGGCACGCCCTTGGAGCGGAGCTTTTCAGCATAGCCTTCGCCTACCGTTACAATGTGATCGGCGGAGCGGTACATTGCCTTTTCGAGGCCTTCCAGAAAGCGATAGACGCCCGAATCCGTTTTCATCGCACCTACTGCCGCAATGGACTCCGGCCAGAGGTCGCGGATTTCGAGGATAAACGGGAGCCGGCGCAGCTTGCTGAGGATCGTGCCTGCCCAACCCGCAAAGAACTGCGGCGAAGTTGCGATCAGGCGATCGGGGCGCTTCTGGAAGAGCCCCACGCACACGGCCATGACCATGTAGCTGAGGAAATTCAGGATGCGCTTGGCGAAGCCAGCATTGGGCGCGAGATAAGTCCAGACCCGCACCACCTTGATGCCGTCGATCATTTCCGACTGGCACAACTTGTTGCGGTAGCCTTCGTAAACCACGCCATCCGGGACGTTCGGCACCCCCGTGATGACGGTAACTTCGTGGCCGGCATCGACCCAGCGGCGGGCAAACTCATACCAGCGTGAAGCCGGCGCGTTGCCTTCCGGATAAAAGTAGTGCGAGAGCAGCAAGATTCTCATACGAGCGAGGGAGAAGAAGCGAGTGCCTTGGGTTGGCAATTCGCGTGCCAGCCTCCCGTCGGCGCGGCCCGTAGTTGCAACTCGTGCCGCCAATGGCTGGCGTGCGGCCCTACTTGCGCGCGGCCTACGAGCATGGAGCGCGCTTCTTCCTGCTGAAACGCCGGGTGGTAGACGCTCGCGCCCACTTCCCACACGACGTTGCGGGGCAGGGCGGAGTGGAATTCTATTTCCGCCGGATGTTGCCAAATCGCGCCGTCGACCGCATCGCGAAAGCCTACTTGCGGTGCAAGGTGCAATCGAGTGGTGGCGCTGAGAGTGCAGGATGCCTGTAGGGTATCTTCCCAGGCAATACGCCCGGAGGCATCACAGTCCCAGGCGCGCGTATGTCGATACGTCTGGCCGCGCTCGGCGTAAGAAACGAGTTCGCCACGTACGCGCAGTCCGCGTTCGTCGGCCTGCTCGATCTGATGCGTCACTTTTCCCTCGCGGGCGGCGCGGAAGGCCGACCACAGCTCGATCTGGCGCAGTCCCTCGACCTCCACCGTATTGTGCGCGGCGACCGAACGGTCATAGGTGCGGCTGGCGTTGGGTAGGTAATGGTGCACGCCGGTATCGGTCACGATCCGGGTCGAGCCCACCGACAGCTCGAAGGAGCCGAAGTCGGCGTGGGCGTGCCCAGGTTGGTGGCGCGGGGCGAACGAGCCGAGGTCGGCGATCAGGTTGAGACCTTGGTGGCAGAACCCGAAGTAACCAGCCGCCGGCAGGGCCCAGCCGCCGTCGAGGCGCCGGTTGTCGATCAGTTCCTCACGTTCGAGATGGCCGAGCAAAACGCGCGGCGTATGGGCGATACCGCACGCGCTGTCGTTGAACAACGCGATTTCTCCATCGCCATGGCTCAGGCAGCGCAAGGCCCGGGCGCCGGCTTGTAAACGCGCGCGCAGGATCGACTGGCGACCCTCATCCAGAAACGCCTCCGTCTGGGCGAGGGCGTAAAGTAATCGGGCCTGATAAAGCGGAGAGCGCTCATAGTGCATCCCGTCGCTCAAAAACTGGCGATCCAGTTCTTCTTCCAGCAACGGCCAGGCGGATTCCCACAGGCCCTTGGCCCAGGCACCGTCGAAGGCTGCGGCTACCATCGTCAGCGCAATGGCATTTTCAAGCAGGTGGTTGGCCTGCAGGTGCACCTCCAGATTACGGCGCAGGCACTCGGCCTGTTGGTAGATGCAGCGCCACCAGCGTTCGCGAAAGCCTTGATTTTCCAGTGCCGCAAAGCCGCGCTCGCTAAAGTAGCCCACCCAATTTTGCAGACGGAGCGAGATCACATACGGCTCCCACGCGTCGGTCGAAACATCGGCGGGGTGGGTCTGCATCCAGTCTTCAACCATCGCGGCAGCCTCTTCGGGCTCAAGACTCCAGATCCATTCGTGGTATTGCAGGTTGTAGAGCCATAGCTTGGAAGTTTCGCCAACCTGCCAACGATTGGCCGAGGTGCCGACCCGCTCTTCGTTGAGAAAGTTCCAGCGTGCACGGCGGAGCGAAGAGACCGGATTGAAGTCCGCACCTCGGGCCGCCAGCAACGGACGCTGGGGGCGGCGGCGCCAGCCAGGGAAGGGCGGGGCCTGTTCCGCCGCTGGTGCCGGACGAAAGCCGCGCAGCTTCTGGGAAACTTGCGCGGCAATCTGGACCGGCAGCAGGCGCCGGATGGTATGGGCGTAGAGCAGAGCCTGGTCGAGCTTCATCGCTGGGCTTCCAGTTGCTCTGCTGCTTCGAGAGTCGCTTCCGTCACTTCCACCAGTTCGGCAAAGGGGATCGGCATCGGCTGGCCTTCGCGCAGGGCCTGAGCAAAGGCGTCGACTTCGGCCTGATGGCCCTTGTCCTGGCTGGACGAGTAGCTGGCCTTGGCTTGTGGCCACTGATGCGTCTTCAGCTTTCGGAAGTTGTCGAGCTGCATCACGCTGCCGCTGGCAAATACCTCCAGGCGCTCCTTGGGCAACGATTTGCTGCCATTGGCGAAGTAATGGACCGTGCCGATGGAGCCGTTTTCAAAGCGCAACTGGATAGAGGCCGTGTCGATCGGATGATCGGAGGGCGCGGGCATGCCTACCGCGCGCACTTCGGTGATCGGGCAGCCGGCGAGGAAGCGCAGCAGGTCGATAAAGTGGCAGCCTTCGCCGCGAATCCGTCCGCCGCCGGTCTGGACATCCTGCGTCCAGTGTTCGGCCGGGATAGCTCCCGCGTTAACGTTCATTACCATGCTGATCGGGCCGCTTTTACGGCTCAGCAGGCGCTTCATTTCCTGCACCAGCGGGGCAAAGCGGCGGTTGAAGCCGACCAGCACTTGCGGGTTCAACCCCTCGTCGCGGAGGTTCTGGTAAGACTTCAGCACATCCTGCAACTCGCCGCGCGTCAGGCAGAGCGGCTTTTCAACAAACACCGCCTTCCCGGCCTGCCAGGCTTGGTGCACGAGGCGGGCATGGGAGTTGTGCGGCGTTGCCACGATCACCGCGCGGATCTCCGGATCCTGCAGCACGTCTTGCAATTCGGAGGTCGCGGTAGCGAAGCCCAGCTTACGCCCCAAAACGGCCGCGTTGGTCCCGCCGGGGGCGCAGATCGTGCGAAGGTCGGCGCCCGCCTTGGCGAAGGCCGGCAGCAGCACCTTACCCGCAAAGCCACCTGCACCGATCGCGCCCAAGGCGAGGCGGTCGGCCTTCTGCCCGGTCGGCTCGCGCAGCTCGATTCGGCGCGCCCAGGCATGTAGCGGCTCGGTTCCCGCCACGATTTCCGTGCGGGCCTCGTAGTTCAACACGATGCCGAGCGCCTCACGATTGCTGATCTGGCTGTATGCCTCGACCGCATTGGCAAAGGGGTAGCGGTGGGTGATCAGCGGTGCGACTTGCATCGCCCCACGCTGGAGCTGATCCAGCACCGCTTCGAAATTGCGTTGCTCCGTCCAGCGCACAAAGCCGATGGGGTAATCGAGTCCCATCTGCTCATAGCGGGCGTCGTAACGGCCGGGACCGTAAGAGCACGATACCTGGAACGAGATCTCCTTGGCGTAAAAGTGGTTGCGATTCAGCTTCAGGCCGATCACGCCCACCAGCACCACGCGGCCGCGCTGGCGGCAGACCAGGGCTGCATCGTTGGCTGGATCGTCGCTCTTGGTCGAAGCGGTGATCAGCACCCCGTCGACCTCGCGACCGCCATTGGCCTGCTTGATCGCTTCCACTGCGTCCATGCCGGGCTGCATCTGGACGGTCTTGACGCCAAACTGCTCGGCCAGGCGGCACTTTTGCGGGTCGAAATCGGTTCCGATCACCTTGCAGCCATGGGCTTGCAGCAGTTGCACCGAGAGCAAGCCGATCAGGCCGAGGCCCATCACTACGATGGTTTCGCCGAGGGTCGGCTCCAGCAGGCGGATGCCTTGCAGGCCGATGGCCCCGGTGACGGTAAAGGCGGCTTCGTCGAAGTCCACCCCGTCGGGGATGCGGGCGCAGAGGTTGCGCGGCACGCAGACGACTTCGGCGTGGGAGCCGTTGGAGACGACGCGGTCGCCCGGGGCGAGATCGGTCACGCCTTCGCCCACTGCCAGCACGACGCCGGCGTTGCAGTAGCCGAGCGGGATCGGCTGGTCGAGCTTGGTCTGGACGGCGTCCCAGGTGGCCTGGATGCCGTCGGTGCGAGCCTTCTGCAGCACTTCCTTCACCCGGTCGGGCTGCTGGCGGGCCTTGTCGAGCAGGCTCGCTTGACCGAACTCCACCAGCATCCGCTCCGTCCCGAGCGAGATCAAGCTGGCGCGGCTTTCAATCAAGACTGCCCCACGCTTCACTTGCGGAGCGGGGACCTCGATCAGTTGCGTATCTCCGTTGCGCAGGCTTTGCAGGATCTGCTTCATGACGCGGTGTGGCGGGAAAGATTTTCGTTAGTGCGGTGCGTTTCGGCGGTCGCTTCAGCCGGCTTGCGCTTGCGGAAGACCCAGAACTTCGAGATCAGGAAGTTGCTGAAGGTCCCGGCGACGATGCCGAGCACGGCGGCGAGCAGCGGGTAGGCTTCGAAAAACTCCACCCGGTGGGCGAGACTCACCGATACACCCCAGTTGATCGCCGCGCCGAGGGAGCACGTGGCGATGAACTTCGCGTATTGCGCCATCACGTTTTCCGTGCGCGTGCTGCTGAAGGTGATGCGCCGGTTGAAGTAGAAATTCCAGCTCATCGCGGTGAAGATCGCCATGATCCGCGCCACGGAGAAGGGCAGGGAGAAGGCGAGCAGCACGCTCATCAGCAACAGGTCGACGAACATGCCCGACGCGCCCACCATCAGGAACTGGCCGAGCTGGGCCAGGCTGCCAAACTTGAAGTCGAAGAGACGCTTGATGTGGCGGAGGTAGTTCCACTGTTCCTTGAGCGTCAGCTTGCTCTCGCCGTAGAGGCGGTCCTGGAAGTGGATCGGCACTTCGGCGACTTCGCGGCAGCGGCACTTCACCAGCAGCTCGAGTCCAATCTTGTAGCCGCACGGGTTCAGATTTTCCGCCCGGCGGAAGACCCGCTCGGGCATGGCAAAGAAGCCAGCCATCGGATCCTTCACCTTGGTAAAGGGCCGGGCCAGCAGCGTAGCCACCTTGCTGTTGAGCCAGCGGAACGCACCCCAGTTTTCGTCCGTCGAGCCGCCGGAGACGTAGCGGCTACCGATCACGAATTCCACATTCGGGTGCTGCTCCAGCGCCTCGCACATGGCCGGGAGGGCTTCCGGCGGGTGGCTGAGGTCGGCATCCATGCAGAGCAACAGGTCGGCCTCGCGGGCGTTGCGCATCCCATGCAGGACGGCGGAGCTGAGGCCGCGCTCTTCGGTGCGGACGATGAGGCGGAGGGGGTGGCCCTCCGCCACGAGTTTTTCGCAGACTTCGGGCGTGTTGTCCGGGCTGTTGTCGTCGACGACTACCACCTCATAGGGCCGCTGTGTAGGCAGCATGGTGTCGCGGATGCGCTGCAGCAAGACGGGCAGGTTTTCCGCTTCGCCGTAGGTGGGGACGATGATGGCGAGACTTTGAGGGTGAACCATTGAGCAAAGATTTGAGAATTAAAGAGAAGGAGCGTAAGGGCCGCGGGAAAGAGGTTGAGCGGTGTCCGGTTGAGCGCCTTTGCGCACCCACACCCATTCCGCACCCAGATCGGGGCGGCGCTCGAAGTTTTCGAGCAAGGCCTGGTGCAGCTCCGCCCGCGTTTCGTCGGGGATGGGCGCCCAGTAGGGGTGGTAGGACAGCTCGGGGTTGAAGATCACGAGCTGCGTGCTCGAATCGGCTGCCAAGGCCGGGAGCTGAGCGATCCACGGGTCGATCGCATAAGCCGGCATGTTATGGAAAAAGAGGAACGGGAAGTTCGGACGCGCGCCCGTGTAGTAGTAGAGCGCCGCCGGCTTCAAGTCGTCAGGACCACGGTCGAGGAAGAGCGCGTGCTGCCCGGGCTGGCTCACGTAGGCACCGAGTTGGTGAGCATGTTCGCGGATCTCCGGGCGGTCGCTGATCCCGAAGATACGGGCGAGGCTCTCGTGCTTGAGTGCGATCCCGCCCACCAGGATAGCCAGCGCGGCGACGGCCCCGGCGGTGATCCATTGCGGCTTCAACAGGCGCGCACTCCAGCGGCGGCCATAGTATTGCCAGCCATAGCCGAGCAAGACCATCAATGCGGGCACGGCGGCCAGTGCATAGTGCGAATAGGGGCGCTTTTGCAGCGAAAGCAGGAAACCGAGCGAGATAAAGAGCGCCAGCTGCAGCATCGCTTCGTCTTTCCAGAACTTGCCTTGCAGGACTCGGAAGCCCACCACCGCCAGGGCGGGAACGACAAACCAGCCGAGGCGCAGGGTGATCAGGAGGAAGCCGCCCAAGGAGTAGCGTTGCTCGTAGCCCGCCATATCGAGAAAACTGCGCTGCCAGAGCAGGTCGGCAATGCCTTGCCACTGGGCCAGCAGCCAGAAGGCGGCAGTGAACGCGATAAAACCTATCCAGTGTGCCGCAGTGCTGCCCATTGCCTGCTTCCAGCTGGCGTTGCGGAAAAGCGCCTGGAGTCCGGCCATCGCGGTAAAGGCAATCGGCAAGCCGTAACCAACCTGCTTGAAAGTCGCACCGGCGGCAAAGACGAGCCCGGCCAGCAAGGCGGCCTTAACCGTCAGCTCGCGGTCGCGCAGCACCCACAAGCCCAGCGCGGTGCATGCCGCCAGGCCTGCTTCGGTCATCACCAGCGAGCCTTCGGCAAACCATAGGGCCAACAGGCTCGCCACCGCCAGCCAACCGAGTTCATGGCCGCGCAGGCGCCCGCGCATCGGCTGGACGCAAAGGGCTGCCGTGCCGAGCATGAGGAGCCACGAAACAATGCGGCCCGTCCACCAGTGGTGGCCGAGCACCTTCATTGCACTACCAAACACGAGAAACGTCGCGGGCAGCTTGTTGTCGTAAACCACATACGGATTGTTGCCCCTGGCCCATTCCTCGGAAAAAAGGAGGAACACGCTGTCGTCGAGCATGTAAGGGCGTGCGAGGCCATAGCCCAGGAAGGCCAACGCGATAAACCCAAAGGCGAGCCCCCAGACGAGGGGGGAGGTGAGCCAACTGGCACGCGAGGTGGCCTTGTCCTGCGGCCAGGAACCGGCAGGAGCAGCAGGAATGGAAAGACCGTCGGCCATGGCCTTAAGCGCGTTCGGAGATGGTTTCGGAGGCCTGCACGCCCTTGTCCTGGTAGTGGCGTTGCATGATGTCCGGATTCAGCTTCAGCTCAAACACCTTGCACTCGATCTGGGTAAAGTAGACGAGGCGGGAGAGGGCAAAAGCGAGGCCCGCGCGTCCATCCAGAAAACCGAGTTTGAGGATGTAGGAGTGGATGAAGTAAAGGAAACCGGAGCCCGGTGTCTTGCGCAGCATGCGCTTGAGAAAGCGGCGTACGGGCGGATAGCTCTCTTCGATCCGGTGGAGGTGGATGCGGTGCACGGCCTCCAGGTCGGAATACCGATTGTGGCGCTTGTAATAGTGGAAAAGGGTCTTGCAGTCGCGGTGCAGCGCGTGGTGCTTGAGGCGACCGACTTCGCCGTCGATCTTCGGCTGGTAGTTGCCTTCCACCTCCCACATGGTCGAGACGAGCAGCTCGTTGGTGGGGATGAAGTGGGCGGTGCCACGACGGAAGAAAATCAACTTCATCGAGTGGCTGCCATGCACGAGACGGCGGCCTAGGAAGTAGTTGTCGTAGCTGATGAAGTAGCCGGTTTTGGCATCGGGATCGGCAGCTGCGCGTCCGATCTCGTCGCGCAGCTCAGCCGTCACTTCCTCGTCGGCATCGAGCATCAGGACCCACTCATGGGTCATGGGGCAATTATCGAGTGCCCACTGCTTCTTTTTAGGGAAGTCCCCGTTCCATTGGAAGGGGACGACGCGTGTATTCGGATACTGTCGGGCGCGTTCGACCGTGTCGTCGGTGCTATGGGAATCGACGACGAAAACTTCGTCGAACTCCTTAACTGACTCCAGACACTTGTCGATGTTGGCCGACTCGTTCTTGGTTAGAATGATGACGCTGACGGGCAGCGGGAAACTCGAGAGATTGTTGCGAGCGCTCATGAGGGCTTTGTTCAGAGATCTGAGAATAGAGGTCGCTCAACCTTTGGCAGGTAGAGTGCCAACTTAGGTTCTGTTGCGCGTATTCCTGGGCGCGAAGGCCCATTTCCTTGCGATTCGCCTGTTCGAGGCGGGCCATGTCGTGCGCGATGACATCGGCGTCCAGGCTGGTTACAATGCCTGCATCGGCGGCTTTCACGTAGCGGTGGGTGTCTACCCCGGGGGTTACCAGGCAGGGTTTTCCGTGGGCCATGCCTTCCACAATGATCACCCCAAAATTTTCATCGGTCGAGGTGAGGGCGACGGCTTCGCTTGCAAAGATTGCACCTTGTTTGGTCGGACCTTGCAGGAATCCCGCAAAGTGCACGACCGATTCCAGCTTTTGCTGGCGGATGATACGTTTGACTTTGTCCTGCAAGCCGTCTTCGGTCCCGGCGATCACCATATGCCAGTCGCTGCCTTGGGCGCGACGCTGGGCAAAGGCTCCCAGCAGCAAGTCGAGGCGCTTTTTGGGCGCGATGCGCGACATATAGAGCCAGAAGGGCTTGCCCTTCAGCTCCGGCAGACGCGTGTGAAAGGCCTGAATTGCGGTCTTGCAGTCCACGTCGGGCAGGCGGATGCCGTGCGGGATGATCTCGACACGCGTCTTGATCCCCAGCTCACGCAACTCTTCCCGTTCGCGCTCGGAGGTAGCGTGAATGAAGGCTGCACCTTGCAAGTCGGCCTGGACGCCACCCCAGCGGTAGAGGAGCTTCTTGAATTTTGCACGACCGGAGTCGAGGCACGCTTCATTGAGGCTGCCCGCCGGACGAATAATGTAGGGGATGCCCGCCTTGCGCGCTTCTGCTGCCGCGGCATGGGTCAGGTGGCTGAACACCCCGTGAATGTGTACCACTTCGGGCTTGCGCTGCGGATCGCGGAACTTCTCGCGCAGGTGCGCAACGCAGGCTGGCGAGTAGCTGAACCGCGACCACGGGCGGGTGCGGCCATAGGCCTTGCCGATGTAGAGCCCCACGCCATAAAAACGCGCATCTTCATGCAGACGATGGAGATACGCGAAACGCTCTTCCCATGGCTCGATCGACTGGGCGTCGGTCGCCACGACCTGGACTTGGTGGCCCAGAGCTAATTGGTGCGAGACAAGTTCGCGGAGGGATTCGCTGGGGCCGCCGGAGCGGGGGTCGAGACTGTGTTGGACGTGGAGAATTTTCACGAGCGGTCAGGGTGTTGAGAGGGATAGGGCAGGATCTGCCGACCATACACAGGTTGAGCCACCTGCAGCGGTTCGATCTCTGGCTGTCTTGCTACCAGCATTTCTTCTGCCGGAGCCGGGTTGGTCCGCATCCAAAGCAGGGCCATGCAGGCCCAGAAAGGCATGGTGCCGAGGTTGCCCACAGAAAAGAGCCAGCTTTCGAAAAACGCGCTGACCATGCCACCCATGGCGACTCCCGTGCAGCCTGCAATCAGGTGTTGCGAGCCCTTCGGCATCGGGAAATCGCTCAGCAGGATGCGGCCGTAAAGCCAGCCCACCAGTGCCAGGAAGAGCAGCAGGCCCACCACACCGTTTTCCTGCCACACCTGCAGGAAAGAATTGTGGAGCGGGTAGCCTTGGTCGTAGTCCGTCAGGCGCGGGTCTACGCCGTCGGAGACACCGCCGATACCGTAGCCCTGACCGAGCACAAAGTGCTTCTGGATGCTCAGCCAGCCAAGGGTCCAGCGCGTCAGGCGGTTTTCGGCCACATCTTCGACGTTGAACTCCGTCGTTTCGCCGCGGGAGGCAAAGGAGGCAAAGCCCTTTTCGATCGCGCTGGTGTCGGCAAACATCGCGAAGAGCACCACCAGCAACATACCACCCAGGATCAAGCCCTTGGCCTGGCGCTGGTAAACGAGCAACATGCCGGCGGAAGCTGCAGCGAGGGCCAGAATACCCGCGCGGCTTTGCGATTGCAGCACCATGTAGAAGGCGAGGGCGGCAAAAGCCAGCCACCAGATGTGCTTCTTCTTTTCCAGCCACAGCCCGATCATCAAGGGCACGGTGACGGCGGCACAGATGCCGATCTGGTTGGGATTGCCAAAGACCCCGGCGAAACGCCCGCCGTGGATGCCGCGATAGACTTCGTAGCCGTTCCAGGGCAAGGCCTTCCAGCCCGCGAAATACACGATCGACGAGACCACCGCGAGCGCGGCGCCATAGCCGGCCACCACCTTGATGCTGGCGCGAAAATGGCGCAGTTCATGTGCCCGTGAGGCCAGCACCACGAGAAAGCCGCACATGCAGCTGATCGAGATCGCCCGCAGCAGCGTATAAGCCTGGTCGGGCGACCAGAAAACCGAGAACAGGCGCAGCCCGGCATTGGCCCCCAGGAGCCAGAGCAAGGTCTGGCCCGCCGGGTTCATCAAGTCGCCAGTGCGAAAGAGCATGAATCCGCCGATCAGGGCGGAAAACAATACCCAGCGGACATCGTCGAGGCCCCCATTGATCAGGGGCAGGTAAAGCACGACGAACAGCAACCCCAGCAGCAGCAAGCTGAGGTAATCAGGACTTTTGGATTCGGAAGCTTCCATGGATCAGGACACGGTGGCGGCCGCCAAGCGCACGGCCTGCATGAATTCTTGTTCGCTGGCCTCGTGGGTCCACTCGCCGGCAATTTCGCGTGAGCGCTGGCCCATCGCCGCCAGTTGCGCGGCATTCCAGGTCTTGGCTTCGCTCAACGCTTCGGCCCAGCGCATAGGGGTGTTGGGCTCGATGCGGAGGCCGTTATGGCCCGGTTGCAGGATGTCGTGGGCCGCACCTACCTTGCCGGAGAGTAGCAGGGGCAGGCCGCAGGCCGCCGCTTCGTTTACGACCACGCCCCAAGGCTCTTCGCGAGAGGGGAGGACAAAGAAGTCACTCGCAGCGTAAAGCTCGGGCAGTTGGTCATTGGGCAGGAAGCCCGGCATCGTCACCGGCAGCTTGTGCTCCGCCACGATGGCTTCGAGTTGCTCCTTTTCCGGGCCATCGCCCACCAGCAGGATCTGCGGGCGTTGAGCCTCGGGTAGTTGTGCCATGCCTTCGAGCAATACGTCGACGCCCTTCACGCGCAGGAAGCGCCCCACGAAGACGCCCAGCGGACGTTGCGGGTCGAGGCCCAGCTTTTGGCGAATCTCTTGTCGACGCGGGCGCGCCTCCAGGCTGCGTTGTTGGAAGAAAGCGACTTCGGGCACATTGCCCACGATGTAAATTTTATCTCCGGAGATGCCGACCTGCTCCCAGTAGCGCTTGGCGAGGGTACCGGTGGCGAGGGCCGCCGCGGCATCGCGGATGGCAGGGAAGATCATCGTTTCCTTGATCTTGCGCTTCCAGAAGACGCGCGTCTTCAGCACGTGGCTTTCGCCCTGCAGCACAAAGGGGATGTTGTGGCGACGGCAGTGCTGGATGGCCCACCACATCGTCGGGTGGTGGTAGCCGGAGATCACCACCACGTCCCACTTCTTCGGGTCGAGGCGTTGGCGGATGACCGGGTTGATACGCAGGTAACGCTTTTCGCGCAGGCTGGTGGGCACGTTGATGCCGGGCAGCACCTCGTAGTCGATCGCCTGGCTGGCGGAGATTTCCCACGGGCGGGAAGAGCTCTTCCAGGTGAGGAAAAAGAACTTTAGCTGCAAGTCTTCGCGCTGCGAGAGGCGCTGGAAGAACGGGAGCTTGTAGGGGGTCGGCGAGGAGGTGACCCAGGCAACCCGGAGCGGGCGGGCGCTTTTGGGCGAAACGGTCGAGAAATCGAGAGAGGGTGTGGCGGTCATGCGGAACGCTTGGAAACGTGGGACTTGATCCAGCGGAATTTACCGGAGGCTTCCTGCTCCAGTTGCTGGCGATGGTGGAAGCGGAGGTGGATTTCGCCGCCTGCGGCACTGCGAAGGCGTTGGCGGACGACACCCAACCGGTTTTCGTCGAGCGGAGAGGGAGAAGCGTAGAAAATGTCGAGCTGGCCGTAATCGTTCTGCACGATCTGGTAGCGCTCGACCTCGTCGAGATACTTCATCGCGTGCGTGAACATCACCCCCGGGCGGGCGTCGCCGCTGGCGGTGTAGATCAGGTCGTAGGCACGCCCTTGGATCTGGCCCATCTGGCGAAGTAGCGGGGCTTCGGGGGCGCGCTCGACTTCCTGGGCGAGGTCGCCCGTGTCGTAGCGGATCAGCGGCACCGTCTGGCCGAGCAGCGAGGTGATGACCACGCGGCCCAATTCTCCGGGGCGCACTGGCTGGCCCGCTTCGTCGAGCAGCTCAATGTGGTAAAAAGGCGAGATGGCGTAGAGATTGCCATCGGGGTGCTCGTAGGCGGCGGAACCGGCTTCGCAGAGCCCGTATTCGCGCACGGCGGGTGCCTGGAACGCCTGCTGGATCGTCTCTGCCTGCCAGTCGTAGAGCATTTCTCCGGTGCTGACGACCGCTTGCAGGCGGTTCAGCGCCCGGTGTAGCTTGGGCGTGCCGCCGTGCTCGTTGAGGTATTCGGCGGCGGTGCTGAGAGCGGTGGCATAACCGACGACGTAGGTGGGCTGAAACTCGGCGATCAGGCTCCAGAACTCCTTCAGCTTGTCCTTGCCCAGGTCGTAGGCCGGGAAGACGCGACGGTTCATCGCGGCATCGAACAAGTGGCGGCGGGCCAGCTTCAGGCGCGCGGGCAGGCTCTCGGCCAGATACTTCGAGTGCCCCCAGAGCGAGACCGAGCGGGAACCCGGCTGGATGCCCCACCAGGAGCGGCCGAGATACATCGCGGCGGTCACCACGCTGGGCACTACGGGGTCGACAAAGGCCTTGAGCGGCGAACCCGTTGAGCCAGCGGTCTGGATCTTCGGGAGCGGCCCGGTATAGCCCGGACGCACGAAACGTTGCGGGTCGCGCTTCAGGTCGTCCTTGGTCAACACGGGCAGCTTGGCCAGGCTTTCGAGCGGGTAATCGGCATCGAAACCGCGACCGGCGGCAGCAAAGACTTCGGCGTAATAGGGCACCTGCCAGGCGGCGTGGAGCAGCTCTTGCAGGCGCTGCTCCAGATAGGCCTGTTGTGCGGCCAGCGGCTGGCTGCTCAGGACCTCGGCCTCTTGATAGAGCCCGTAGCCTTGCGTCTTGCGCACGCGGTCGGCAAAAGTGGGGCCGCAGCGGCGAAAAGCGGCATCGTAGGCGTCGACTAAGGCGTTCATGTGGTGCGGAGGGCGTAGCGGCGACGGCCGGCAAAGTAGGAACGCTCGCGGTTGATGCGCTCGTATTCGGCCCGCTCCGTCACGCGGTGGACCATGAGGTAGTCGATGAGGTTCTGCGTTTGTGGTGCGATCGGGCGACGCAGGTGGCGCAGCGTGTGGAAAAACTCCTTTACGTGTAGCGCCAGCCCCGGCAACAGCTCCTTGAAATAGCCGTTGGCGGTAGCGTCCTTGGCGTAGCGGACGAGCTTCCACGCAAAGTCGAGCCACACGCGCCCCAGGTAGGGGTTGTAGGTGGCGTTGTTTTGCATGCGGTGCAGATTCGACATCAGGAGCCGGTGCGACTTCACACGCTCCTTGGGCGAAAGTGCATGGCGTACGTGGACTTCGGGCCAATAGTAGACGTCGTAACCGGCATCGAGCACGGGGATCGCCAGGTAGGCCTCTCCGCCTGCCACCAGGTAGTGGTGGGGGAAGCCGCCCGCCTTGAAATAGGCCTCGCGGCGGATCAGCGCGGCACAGCCGTGGAACTGCCAGCGGAAGCAAGGCTCCTTGGCCTCTTCGCGCCCGAAGCCCATGCTGTAGACCGTCTCGCTGTGGAGGTCCTTGATCATGGGCTGGAGGATGCCGATGGAGCGCTCGGCTTCCATCTTGGCCACCAGCTTTTCCAGCGCGTCGGCGGGGGCCACCGCATCGCTGTCGATCATGAAAATGTAGTCGCCGGTAGAGTTCCAGATCGCCATGTCGCGCGGGCCCCAGGCACCGAAGTTGTGGGGCATACGGATGAGGCGCACGTGGGGGAAACGCTCGGCCACGGCTTCGGCGGAACCGTCCTTGGACCCATTGTCGAGCACGATGGTCTCGGTGCGTGCGTAGGTCTGCTGCTCCAGTGAGGCCAGGCAGTCGAGGATCTCTTCCTTGCGGTTGAAACTCAGGACGATGATGCTGACGAGAGGATCGTTCATGAAACGGCGACAGGGGCGGGGGTGGGCATCGAGCGGGCGGCAGGAGCGGCGGGTAGCAGGCTGTCCAGCTCGTTTGCGAGCATGGCGGCCTGATTCTGGCGCGTGTAGGTGTTGATCAGCGCGACATCCGGGTCGATGCGGAGGGGGCCCGTTTGCTTGCGCGTGATCAGTTCGTAAAGCTTGTCGGCGTACGCCTGCACGTCGGCGGGATCGACTACCCAGCCGGCGCGGGCATCGCGCACCAGGTCGGCGGCGTCACCCTCGGGCACGGCGGCCAAGATGGGCTTATGCTGGGCGAGGTATTCGTAGATCTTGCCCGAGGCGTTGTAGCTGCGGCGGTTGTCGGCCTCGCGACGCATGGGCAGGAAAACCGCATCGCTGCGCGATACCAGCTGGATCGCTTCGCGGTGGGGCAACATGCCGTGGACATGCACCGTGTCGGCCACGCCGCATTCTTCGGCAAAAGCCTTGTTGTCGGCCGGGATATTGCCCGCCAGGTCGACGCTCAGCTTGCCCCGTAGCTCCGGGTGTTGCTCAAAGAGGCGCTGGATGCCGAGGATCAGGAAGCGGGCGGAGTGCGTGACAAAGTCGACCTCGCAATTGCGGTAGGTAAGGCCACCGCTGCGGTGGAGGCGGTTCTGTTTGCCACCCACCGAATAAAGGCGACCGGCATAGCCGAGGCGGAAGACACCGTCGTCTACTCGCTTGTCGGCTTCCAGCCCCTTGAAGTCTTCCGGGTCGAAGCCGTTCGGGATCAGACGAATCTTGTGGGCAAACTCCGGAAAAGCCTCAGCCAGTGCGTCCCGCATTCCGGAGGTGACGACCAGGGCGCGGTCGCAATGCAAAAGGCATTTGCGCTCCATCTCGCGCTCGCGCTCAAAGTGCCACTTGCTGGGCCATGTGATGCTGGTGCTGTTGGTCCAGGGGTCGCGGTAATCGAGGATCCAAGGTAATCCCAACTTTTTTTTCAGCTCCAGCCCTACAAGGGCCGAGGCAAAGGGCTGAACCGTCGAAAAGATTGCATCTATCCGACTCTGCTTTGCAATTCGCAATGCTTCCTTGACCGCCGCGTCTTTCCAAAGCACTTGCGCATCGGGGCGCAGCCCGAGCGTCACTAGCGGCCCGAGGTGCATCTTGCCCAGCTTTTTGACCAGCTCTTCCCGACCGGGCACTCGGTGGACCTGGGTGCCGTTGAGGTTCTTGAGCAGGCTGTTGTCGCGGGTGTTCGTGATGCTGCCGTCGTCACAGGTGACGACGTGGGACTGGTAGCCGTGGTCGGCGAGGTAGCGGGCGAATTTCGAGGGCCGTTGCACGCCGCTGCCGCCGCGGGGCGGGAAATAATACGAGATGAGAAGCAGGTTTCGCATGTGCCTAAGCGGAGAAGGAATCGAGCAGGTGAGTCAGTATCTGCCGGGCGGCGTCCCCTTGGCCATAAGGCCGGTTCCAGGGGCCGGTCGTCCGGTTGAGCGCCGCTTCGATTTGCGGGACGGGATCGGTGCTCAGGTCGACCAGTTGGTTACACTGGTTGGCGAGCGTTTCGCCCCATTCCGTTTCGTCGCGCAGCGTCAGACAGGGCTTTTGCAGGAAGTGTGCCTCCTTTTGCAGACCGCCCGAATCCGTGGCTACGAGCTTGCATTCTCGCAGGAGCGAAAGCAGGTCGAGATAGGCCAGCGGGGCGATCCGGTGCACGCGCTCCGAAAAAGGATTTTCACCATGGAAGGCCTTCTCGATCGCGCCGTTGGTGCGCGGGTGGAGCGGCAAGACCACCGGCGCCGATTCGTCCGCCAAGTGGTTGAGCACGCGGATGGCGGCGCGTAGACGGTCGGGGCAATCAGTGTTTTCCGCCCGGTGCAAGGTCGAGAGGATCAAGTCACCGTCCGGGAGCTTGTTCTCCTCGCGGATCTTTGCGGCCCGGCCTTCGTTGGCGATCTTGTCGGCATAGTAGAGCACGCCGTCATACATCACGTCACCCACGACATGCACGCCGTCGTAGATGCCCTCGCGGTAGAGGTTCACGGCGGAATCGCGGGTGGGGCAGAAGCACCACTTCGAGAGCTCGTCGGTCAGCACGCGGTTGATCTCTTCCGGCATGCGGCGGTTGAAGGAGCGCAGGCCCGCCTCCACGTGGGCGAGAGGGATGTGCAGCTTGGCGGCGGCAAGGGCGCCGGCAAGCGTGCTGTTGGTGTCACCGTAGACGAGCACCACGTCGGGCTTGCGTTCGAGCATCTCCTTTTCGAGCGCTTCGAGCATGCGGCCGGTCTGTTGACCGTGCCCGCCGCCGCCCAGCTCGAGATTTTTGGCCGGCTTCGGAATGTCGAGCTCGTCGAAGAATACCTGCGAGAGGTTCGAGTCGTAATGCTGGCCAGTGTGGATGATCGCTTCTTCGACCGCCACGCGGTCGCCGAGTTGCGCATTGTATTCACGGACGGCACGCGAAAAGGTAGCCGCTTTGACGAATTGCGGGCGTGCGCCCACGATGGTTAGGATCTTGAGCATGGAGAGAGAGGTCAGAGAGGGAGAAGGGTTTTAGAATGCCAGCACCGCCCGAGGGCCTTCGCGACGGACGCGGGCCAGGCGATCCCGGACTTTCTGCCAGGGCAGGAGCCCCGTGAGGTGCAGCAAAAGGGCGTAGACGAGGGCAAAGGTGATTCCGGCCACGGCGACGCGGACGAAGATCGACTGGCCGAGCACGAGCTCCTTGGCGGCAAAGCCCACCGCACCGGCGATGCCCGCGGCAAGTGCGATCTTGCCGAGGGCTTTCCACGGCAACAGCTCGGCCGTGGTGGCCTGAAATGCGCGCCGCAGGAAGAACAGGTTATAGGGCTGGGCAAAGACCAGCGTGCAGAGGACGGTGGCCAGGGCCGCGCCGTTGGGGCCCATCCAGCGCACGAAGATCACGTTGGTGATCACCGTGAGGATCAGGAACAAAACGGTGCGCTTGAAAAGCAGGCCGCTGCGCCCGGTTGCCATAAAGACTGCGTCGAACCGCACGATGCGAGTCGGGAGGATCGACAGGTAAATGATAAAGGGAATGGCGCTGGCGGCGTAGGCATCGCCAAAGAGCAGCACCATCGCCTCCGGGGCGAGGATGATCAGCCCGGCGGTGACGGGGAAGAGCAAGTGAGCGCATTGCTCGGCGGCTCGCTTCCAGAGTGGCAGGCAGCTCTTGAAGTCGCCCGACTTGCTGGCCTTGCTCATTTCCGGCAGCATCACGGCGGTAATCGAATCGGTCAGTGCGCCCACGATGGGCAACTGCATCGCGCCGTTGACGAACACCGCGAAGGCGGCAGGGCTGGCCATGGCGGCGACGATCCACTTGTCGAGGTTCATCGCCACATTACCCATGATGTTGGTCAGCCCGAGCGGGGCGCTGTAGCGGACTTGCTGCCACGTCTCCTTGAAGCTGAGCTTGCCATTACCCGCCGGGACTGCGCGCCACATGATGACGAACGCCACCAGCGTCATGATCCCGGTGCCGATCACCATGGCCTGGAGGGCAGGGCCGACCTCGTCGGTATACAACGCGACGCCGATCACGAGCCCTGCGATGAGCAGGCGACTGATGATCGAGTAAAGCGCGGTGATCATCGCCTTGCCTTGCACCACCAGGCAGGCGGGCAGGGCGAGCGACGGTAGCAGGAAGACCGGATACAGGGCGAAAGCCTGCAAGAGCGGCTCCAGGGCCGGATTGTCGAAGTGGTGGGCCAGCCAGGCGTTGCCGCCAAAGTAGAGCAGGGCACCAAAAACGAGGCCCATGCCGGAGAGCACGAGCACGTTTTCCAAAAGACGAGCCCGGGAGGCTTCGCCTGCACCGGGCAAGAAATAATACAGCGCTTTGGGGATCCCCAGTGTCAGCAGTGGGGCGACGAACCCGTATGCGAGCAGCACTTGGCGGTAGCTGGCGTAGGTCTCTTGCGAGAAGAGGCGCGCCAGCACCGCCATGGTCAACAGCCCCGCCAGGTTGGCGGACATCTTGCCGATGCTGAGGGCCGCCGCCTGGACTTTGCGGGAGTGCTTCATTTAGCGGAAGAAGGCAACCAGTTGCTCGATCACGTAGTCTTGGTCGTCCGCGCTCAGGTGCGGGTGCACCGGCAGCGCCAGCACTTCCTGGGCAGCCAGCTCGGCCTCGGGGAATTCGCCTTCCTTGTGGCCGAGGTAGGCAAAGCACTCCTGCTGGTGGAGCGAAAGCGGGTAGTAGACGGCAGTGGACACGCCGCGATCCTTCAGGAACGCCTGCAGGGCGTCGCGACGATTGGTGCGGATGATGTACTGGTTATAGACGTGGCGGCTCTGGCGCTTGGCCAGCGGCATCAGGTGCCCGCCGGAGATCAGGCCGACTTCCTGCAACGCACTGTCGTAACGCTGGGCGTTCCGCTGGCGGCTTTCCGTCCACTGGTCGAGGCAAGGCAGCTTGGCCTTCACGACGGCGGCGTGGATCGTATCCAGACGGAAGTTGCCCCCGATCACGGCGTGGAAATACTTGGGCTCGGCTCCGTGGACGCGTAGGCGACGCAAGCGGTTGGCGCGCTCTTTGTCGTTGGTCGTCACGATGCCGCCGTCGCCGAGGGCACCGAGATTCTTGGCCGGGAAGAAAGAGAACGCACCGTAGTGGCCGATGGAGCCCGCGCGGTGGCCGTCCTCTTCCGCGCCGATGGCTTGGGCGCAGTCTTCGATCAACACGAGGTCGTGCTCGTCGGCGAGCGCCTTGAGCTGGGCGGTCTCGGCCATTTGCCCATAGAGGTGCACCGGGATGATGGCCCGGGTACGGGGCGTAATGGCGGCTGCCACCTGTTTGGCGTCGATGTTGCACGTCGCCGGGTCGATATCGACAAAGACAGGCTTGGCCCCGACGCGGCTGATGCAGCCGGCGGTGGCGAAGAACGTAAAGGGCGTTGTGATCACCTCGTCGCCGGGCCCGATTTCTTCGGCCATCAAGGCGATGAGCAGGGCGTCGGTGCCAGATGAGACTCCGATACCGTATTGCGCCTGGCAATAGGCGGCGACGTCGGCCTCACATTCGGCGACTTCGGGGCCATTGATGTAGGCGCCCGATTCGATCACGCGGTCGATGGCCTCGCGGAAGGCCGGGCCGACATCCTGGTGGTGTGCCTGGAGGTCGAGCAATGAGACGGAGCGGGAGGGAGAAGAAGCGAGTGGCATGTGCGTAAAACGAGAAGGATACGGGAAAAAGAACGAAAAGAGCGCTTACGGGTGGTAATGCGCGTAGGGGTTCTGGCCTTGCGCGAGGGCCTCTGGCAGCGGGTCGTCCTCCGGCAGGTCGAAACAGTAGAGCTCGCCCTGTTCGTTGAGGGCGTAGTGCAGCCCCGACTCGGGGCAGGTCCAGACGCCATCTTCAGACTTGCGCAACGGGTGCCCGTGGCGGCTGACGTAACCGGCCGGGCGAGCGGGTACGCCCATCATCAGCGTATAAGGTGGCACGTCCTTCGTCACCACGGCCCCGGCGGCAATCATGCAGTAGCGGCCGAGCTTGGTGCCGCAGACGATGGTGGCGTTGGCCCCGATGGTAGCGCCGCGCTCGATCTTGGTCTTCTCGTAGAGGTGGCGGCGGACCACCTGCGAGCGCGGATTGCTGATATTGGTCAGCACGCACGAAGGCCCGAGGAAGACGTCGTCTTCGATCTCCGTGCCTTCGTAGACCGAGACGTTGTTCTGGATCTTCACGCGGTCGCCGATCACCACATTGGGCGCGATCATCACGTTCTGCCCAAGCGAGCAGTTTTCGCCGATCACCGCGCCGGAATTGACGTGCGAGAAGTGCCAGATGCGCGTGCCGCTGCCGATTTGGGCGCCGTCGTCGACGACGGCCGATTCGTGGGCCTTGTAGCTCATACCGAGGCAACCTCCAGTTGAGAGAGTTCAACGGTGGAGCCGGTGTCCATCGCACGCTGGCAGGCTTCGAGCGTCCGCATGACGGCCTGCCCGGAGACGCCGTCCGTAAACGGCTGGCGGCGGTCTTGCATGCAATCCAGGAAGTGCTGGCACTCGGCCTTGAGCGGCTCGGAGGTCGGGTATTCGATCAGCTCGGCCTCGGCGCGCTTGGCGACCGGGCCGCGGTCGGACCACTCGACCCGGTGGGCAAAGAGCTGCAGCTTGCGATCGGGCAGGGTATCGTCGAACACCGCCATGCGGTCTTCGCCCACCACCACGATGCGCTGCTCCTTGAACGGGTTGAGCCAGCTGGCCTGCAGGTAGCCCTCGACTTCACCCGGGAAGTTGAGGTGCGCGTGCACCACGTCGGCCACGTCGCCCTGCAGGAAGCCCGTGCCGTGGCAGTGCACGGAGACGGGTTCGCTACCGGCCAGCCGCAGCATCACCGAGAGGTCGTGCGGAGACAGGCTCCACAGGGCGTTCTCGGCCGTGCGAATCTTGCCGAAATTGAGGCGACGGCACTGGATGTAGCGCAACGGCCCGAGCGCACCTTGCTCCACCAGCTCATAGAGGCGGCGGACGGCAGGGTGGTGCTCGAGCAGGTGGCCGACCATCAGCAGTCGGCCATGCGCTTCAGCGGCAGAGACCATGCGCTCGCCTTCCTCGGCATTCATCGCCATCGGCTTTTCCACCATCACATCCTTACCGGCGGCGAAGGCATCGCACGCGATCTGGAAGTGGGTGGGAGCCGGCGTGGCGATGACCACGCCGTGGATGTCGTCGCGCTCCCAAAGAACCGCCGGATCGTCGAAGACTTCCGCGCTCGGGGCGAGCTTGCGGGCTTCTTCGCGGCCCTGCGGCGAAGGGTCGACCACGGCCGCCAAGGCGCCGAGTTCGGCAAAATTGCGGACCAGGTTGCGGCCCCAATAGCCGCACCCCAGCACGGCTACCCGGCGGTCGAGGTGGTTCAGCGAGGATAAGGACATGGAGATGGAGAGAGGCTCAGGATTTGAAGAGCTGGCCCTCGCGGATGCTGCAGCCGTGCATCGCGTTGCGGGTGTCGACGATCAGGTCGGTCCAGTTGGCCAGCTCTTGGTAATCGACGCTTTGGTGGTTGGTGGCGATGAGCACGAGGTCGAACTCCTGCAGCACATCCTGCTTCCACTCGATCGACTTCCAGCCGGTGTATTCCGGGTGTTCGCGCGTCTTGGGTACGACAGGGATGTGCGGGTCGTAGAAGGAGACTTCGGCGCCATGGCCGCGGAAGAGGTCCATCAACTCCAGGGAGGGCGACTCGCGCATATCGTCGACGTTCGGCTTGTAGGCCAGGCCGAGGATCAGCACCTTGCTGCCCGAGATTGCCTTGCGGCGGCCGTTAAGGGCCTCCATGCAGCGCTGCAGCACGTAGCGCGGCATCTGGGTGTTGGTCTCGCCTGCGAGGGAGATGAAGCGGGTAAACTGGTTGTACTCGCGCGCCTTCCAGCTCAGGTAGTAGGGGTCGATCGGGATACAGTGGCCGCCGAGACCCGGGCCCGGGTAGAAGGGCATGAAGCCGAAGGGCTTGGTCTTGGCTGCGTCAATCACTTCCCAGATGTCGATGCCCATGGCCTCGTAGACGATCTTGAGCTCGTTCACGAGGGCGATGTTCACGGAGCGGAAGATGTTTTCCAGCAGCTTGGTGGCTTCGGCCACGCGGCAGGAGGAGACGGGCACGGTCTTCTCGATGGCAGTGCCGTAGAGAGCGCAGGCGCGCTGGGTGCAGCTGGGCGAAATGCCGCCGACCACTTTGGGGATGCGGCCCACCTGGCTCAGCGGGTTGCCCGGGTCTTCACGCTCGGGCGAGAAGGCGAGGCAGAAGTCACGACCGGCGACGAGGCCGGAACCCTCTTCGAGGATGGGGCGCAGTTCGTCGTCCGTCGTGCCCGGGTAGGTCGTCGATTCGAGAATGATGAGCTGGCCGGGGCGGATGTGCGGCGCGATGGAGCGACCCGTGGCGAGCACGTAGGTCAGGTCAGGCTCATGATTCTTGTTCAGCGGCGTGGGCACGCAGATGATGACGGCCTCGGTCTCGGCGATCGACGAAAAGTCGTTGGTTGCCTGGAAGCGCTCGTTGTCGAGCTGCTCCTGGAGGGAGGCGGAGGCGATGTGCTTGATGTAGCTTTCGCCCTTGTTCAAGCGCTCGACCTTTTCATCGTCGATGTCGACGCCGTTCACGTTCAGCCCGGCGCGGGCGAACTGGAGGGCGAGCGGCAGGCCGACATAGCCCATGCCGATGATGGAGACGGAGGTGAAGGCGGCTTGTTCGCCGACTTCCACCGAAAAGTTTTCGCTAGGCGCGACCGGTTTCAGGCTGGAGAGGTTCACGGGCTGCGAGAGAAGAGGACTGTGAGGAGGATTTGTTGTCGCCATAGTAGTTGCGGTAAGTCTTTTCGTCGTAGAATCCATAGAAGCCGTATTGTTGGGTGCGGCTGGTCTTTGTTTGGTTGAAAATGACGCCGAGCACGCGGCCGGGCGTGTGGTCGATCCGCTCGAGCAGGTATTTCACCTTGCGGCGGTTCACGTGATTGTGCTTGGCCACGAAGATCGTTTCATCGGCCTGGCTGGCCAGGAAGAGGGCATCGGAGAAGCCGCCGACCGGGGGCGTGTCGATGATGATCTGGTCGTAGTTGTCGCGCAGGCGCAGCAGCAGGTTGTGGAACTTCTGCGACTGGAAGAATTCGGAAGCTTCCTGGGTGGTGCCACCGGTGCGGAGCACGTGCAGGTAAGGGCTCACCTGGCGGATCTCCAGCAAGGGATCGTCGAGCACCGATTGCTCAGCGGAGGGCACATCGCCACGCTCCAGCCAGGGGATCAGGCCCGCGTCGTTCTTCATTTCGAAGTAGCGGTTGATCTGGGGGCGACGCAGGTCGCAGTCGATCAACAAGGTGCGGGCGTGGTGCTTGGCGAAGCAGCTCGCGAGGTTGCAGGCCACGAAGGTCTTGCCTTCTCCCGGGAGCGTCGAAGTGATGATCGAGACGCGGGGCGAGGTGGCTTCGCTCATCAGCATGATCTGGCTGTAGATCGAGCGGAAGTATTCGCGGGCTCGCGGGTTCTCGTTGTCGAGCACGATCTTGGCGCGTTTCTCCGGGTTGTTGCCCTTTACGAGCGGGATTTCACCAAGGAAATTCTTCTGCAGGAAGCTGCCCACGTCCCACTCGGTCTTCAGCTTGTTGTCGAAGGCCTCCATTGCAATCGGGATGCCGACGAGGATGAGGAGGAAGAGCATGGCCGAGGAGGCGATGACCTTGTTGCGGTCGGGCGTAAAGGGAGCGCCGGCAGGCTGGGCTTCGTCCACGATGCGGGCGTTGACGTTGCCGAGCTGGCTGGAGACGTTGGTCTCGTTGAGGCGCGACATCAGTTGGTCGAACAGGCGCTGGTCGCTCTCGATCTGGCGGCGCAGCACGTTGTATTCGATCGCCTGACGGTCGCGGCGCAGGGCTTCCTGCTCGGCGGAGGCCAGTTCGGTCTGCAGCTTGTTTTCGCGCTCCTGGGCTTCGGCCAACTGATTGCGCAGGTCCGTCACGCGGGTCTGGATCTGGCGGTCGAGCATTTGCTCAAGGCCTTCGATCTTCTGGGCGTTCTCGACCATGCGCGGGTGGCGCTCGAGATACTTGGTGTTGAGCGTTTCACGCTCGGCCTTGGCTTCCGCCAGCTTGGCGGCGGTAGCGTCCACGCCGCTGCCTTCGGAGATCGCGGGGATCTGGAGCAGGTTGCGGTCGGTCTGCATGGCATCCTCGACTTCGGCCACCTTGGCGGAAGCATTGAGGCGGTTGACGCGGGCCCGGGTCACGGCGGCGTTCAGCTCCTTCATGCGCTCCAGCACGATGTTCTGATTCTCTTCGAGCGAGACGAGATTGTGCTGTTGGCGGTAGTCTTGCAGCTTCAGCTCGCTGGCTTCGATCTGGCCGCGAAGCTCGTCAGCCTGCTGGCGGAGGAAGCCGAGAGCGCGCTCGTTACCGAGGTCGCTGCGCTCGCCCATGTAGTCGATGTATTCCTGGGCATAGCGGTTGGCCAGCAGGGCGGCGCCTTCGGCCGAGCGGTGGCGGAACGTGATGCGGAAGAGGGGTGCGCCACGGCCCGGGGAAATCGCGGAAGCCTGGCGGATGACGCTCGCGAGGGAAGGCGTCTTGCCGTCTTCATCCGCATAAGGGCGGGTGAGCAGCGTCTGCTCTTCCTGGTTGAGAGAGTCGATCACGCGCTGCATGAACTGGCGGCTGGTGATCTGCTCCAGGTGCACTTGCAGGATCATGTCTTCCTTGCCGCGCAAGGAGGTATCGACCACTTCCTCGATGTCCACGATGCGTTCGGGCGTGGTTTCGAAGAGCAGGGTGGTACTGGATTGGTAAAGACGTGGTTGCGACCACATGTAGGCGGCCAGTAGGCCAGCCGCCACCAGGGCGATCAGGGCCGCCCACCAGGCGCGTTCCCGCACGATCAGCAGGTAGTCCTGCAGCGTACGCTTTGGTTCACGTTTGGGGGCGGTAGTCCACCCGGAAGAGTTGTTGTGCGTATCAGCCATGGCAGCGCCGAGCGAGTTAGGAAGGGAGGGGTTAAAAAAGTCGTTGGGGGACTACGATGATGTCGCCTGCGTAGACGAAGTAGCCGTCCTGGTTGGACACGTCGTTGCGTGCCTTGAGGAACTTCTGCACATCTACACGGATAGTCGTGCGGCGGCCTTCCTCGTCGGTGCGGGTGATCTTGACATCACCCGTGTCGGCGATGCCGGTAAAACCACCGGCGCGGGAGAGGGCTTCGACGATCGGGATGCGGTTGTTCTCGATCGGCAGCGAAACCTGGCCCGGGCTGCGAACTTCCCCGAAGATCGAAATCTGTTTGGGGGTGTATTCATCGATCGAGACGGTCACCTGCGGGTTGCGCAGGTAGCGCTCGTCGCGAAAGAGCTGCTCGATCTTGTTTTCCGCATCGCCCACCGTCAGGCCGCCGATCTCGACGCGCCCGAGCAGAGGGATTTGCACCCGGCCCTGGACGTCGACGCGTTGCGAAGTCGTCAGGTCGGGATTGTCATAGACCGTGATCGTGAGCAGGTCTTGTTGATTGAGGCGATAGACGTCGGAAGACGGAGCGGAAGTTTGCCCGTGCAGCGCACTGCCAAGCAGGAGGCAGGCAGTCAGGAGGAAGCGGAAGAGAGTGTGCATGTTCGTTGGTTTGAGCTAGAAGCGTTGCATGAAGCCGGCCTTGAGCGTGTAGCGCGTGTAGTTGTTGGCTTCCAAATCCGAGTCGCGCTTCATCCAGGAGGCTTCGCCGAAAAGTCTGGAACCTTCCCACATCGAGTAGAAGACGCCTTGCCGGGCTACGAAGATCGTGTCGTCGCTACTGCTGTCGTTGTTGGAGCTGAAGCGGTAGATGTCGTAGCCGACGAAGGTCATGGTATAGAGCTTCGGGTTCCATTCCTTCTGCATCTGGGCAGAGAAGCTCGTCTCGTCGTTACTGCGGCCGTCTACAGTGGTGTTGTAATCCTGGATGGCCGTGAAATCGAAGAGGATGTCTTCGCGGAATTGCCAGCGGGCCTGCGCTTCGAAGAAAATCGCGTCGTTGTCCTGGCGGCTTACGATGACGCCGCCGCGGTCTTCGGAATCGAAGTTGCGCTGCTGCCAGCCAATCCGGGCGCTAGTCTCCAGTTTTTCATTCCAGACGCCGCGGGCGCCGATGTAAATGGCGTGGTCGTCGCTGTTCAGCTCTTCGTCGTTCCGCAGGTCGGGGAACTCGGCGAGGCTGAAGTCTTCGATGTCGGTATGGCGGTAGCGGTAACCACCGAGCAAGTCCCAGCGCTCCGAATAGGTGTAGACCAGGTTGGTGCCGCCTTCATAGGTTTCGTTACCGATGAAGTTCGCATCGTAGATATTGGTATTCTGGTAGCTGCCGAACAGCTCGGACGTGATGCGGTCGGTATAATGGTAGAGGAACAATCCGTCCGCAGTGGTAACCTCGCCGTGGATGCGGCTACGGTTGCCCGACAGGTCGGCTACTTTACTGTTGATCTCGTTGAACTCGTTGTAGCTGCCCTTGAGGTCCACATAATAGCGGCGCTCGTCCACATTAGGGAACGTCAGCTGGATCGAAGACTTGATATCTTCTGAGTTTTCCGAGTCGAACTCGTCAAAGTAGTTGAACTGCACGCCGCCCTTGGCGATCAGGTGCATAATGCCATACGTGCGCTCATAGGAGATTGCCGGGCGCACGGAGAATACGGTATCGTCCGGGCTTACGTTGTTACCGAAAACGGCGCTGTCGTAGGTGACATCGGCCAGAACTTCTGCGTGAAAGTAGTTACGCGGTCCAAGTTGAGCCGCGGCGGGAGCGGCCCCCATGGCAATCAAGGCCAGAGTGCCACCTGCGAGTCGTGGGTTTAAAGGACAATTCATATCGAGAAACGAGAGTGGTCGCCGCAGCGATGCCAATATCTTTGCAAGGATGGGACCAAAACGAGGCGAGAAGCTGTAACTTGCTGATTTTCAGAGGGAAGAAAATCTTCTATCTTGCGGTGCATGGGGGAAGGCCCCTTTGTCGTGCAGTCTGCACCTTTGAGCGCAAATTCGATCTTGCAGATTGTAGATTGCACTCCTGTCGTTTGGCCGGTTCGCATTCTGCCTTGTTACAGAATGTTAAAAAACGGCCGCGGCCCTAAAAGGCACGATCGACCGTTGTCATTGGTAAGCAGGTAGTTACTCGACCGTAACCGACTTCGCGAGGTTGCGCGGGCGGTCCACATTGCACCCGCGAGCCACCGCTGCATAATACGAGAAAAGCTGCAGGGGGATGGATGCGAGGACCGGCATGAGCGCCTCATGGGTTTGCGGGATCGTAATGATGTCGATCCCCTTCTCTTCGCAAAGGGGGCTGCCCTCAGTTGTAACGACAATAACGGGGCCACCGCGAGCCTTCACTTCATGGATGTTGGAGGCCACCTTCTCGATCATATCGTCCTCCGGTGCGATAAAGAGGGAAGGGCAGGTGGGCGAGACGAGGGCGAGGGGGCCGTGCTTCATTTCCGCCGCCGGGTAACCCTCGGCGTGGATATAGGAAATCTCCTTGAGCTTCAGGGCGCCTTCCAACGCGAGCGGGAACATCATCTGGCGACCGAGGAAGAGGAAATCGTTGAAGTCGGCATACTTCTTGGCCACGGCTTCGATCTCCTGGGTCTTTTGCAATACCTGCACGATCTGCTCGGGCAATTCGTGCATCGCCTTCACGATGCGCATGCCTTCGGTCATGCTCAGATCACGCAAGCGGCCGAGGTAAACGCCCACCATCGTGGCCAGCAACACCTGGGAGGTGAAGGCCTTGGTCGAAGCGACGCCGATTTCCGGGCCGACGTGTTGATAGATACCGCCGCCTGCTTCGTGGGCGATAGTCGAGCCCACCACATTGGTGATGGCGAGCGTCTCAAAGCCCTTGCGCTTCATTTCGCGGAGCGCTTCCAGCGTGTCGGCAGTTTCGCCGCTCTGGCTGATCACGAAGCACAGCGTGTCGTCGGGGATCGGGGCGTTGCGGTAGCGCAGCTCGCTGGCGTACTCGACGTCGACTGGAATGCGGGCCAGCTTTTCGATGATGTACTTTGCCAGGAGGCAGGCGTGCCACGCCGTGCCGCAACCCATGAAGAGGATGCGGTTGATGCGGCGCAGGTCCTTCGCTTCGAGGTTGAGGCCGCCGAACTTGGTTGTGCTGCCGTCGGAGCTGAAGCGACCGCGCATGGAGTTGCGCAAGGCTTCGGGTTGCTCGAAGATTTCCTTGAGCATGAAGTGCGCGAAATCGCCGCGGCCGTAGTCATGCTCCTCGCGTGCTTCCATCTCGCAGATCTCGGCAGTCACGCGCTCGTGATCGAGATTGAAGATTTCGAAATCCTTACCCGTCAGGCAGGCGACTTGGCCGTCGTCGAGATACACGATGTTGTTCGTGCGCCCGCAGAAGGCAGCGGCGTCGCTTGCGACCATGTTTTCGCCATTGCCGATGCCAAGCACCAGCGACGAACCCAGGCGGGCGGTAATGATCGTGCCGGGTTGCTCGGAGCACATGGCGGCGATCCCATAAGAGCCCTTCACTTCGCGCAGGCCGGCGAAAACGCTTTGCAGGAAAGCATCCTCAAGCCCCTGGGCGCGGAAGTCTTCATAATACTGGGCAATCAGGTTGCAAAGCACTTCCGTGTCCGTCTCGGAGTGGAAGTGCACGCCGTTTTGCTCCAGGCGGCGCTTGAGCACGGTGTAGTTCTCGATCACCCCATTGTGGACGAGCGCGATACGCCCGCAGTTAGAGAGGTGGGGGTGAGAGTTCTCAGGCGTCACGCCACCATGGGTGGCCCAGCGGGTATGGCTGATTCCGGAGTTGGCGTGAACCTTCTCCTTCATCACGATCTGGCCCACCGTTTCCGGGCTGCCGATATCTTTGAAAATCTTGATGCCCTTGCCATTCATCAGGGCATGGCCGGCGCTATCGTAGCCACGATAGGCCAGGCGGTTGAGTCCTTCGACCAGAATTTGAGGGGCGGCGTCATCGCCCACGTATCCAACAATACCACACATAAGAGAAAGAGGTTAAGAGTGCTGGCTCCCCTTCTACCATGCCCCATGCCAATTGCCGGATGCCCCTGCGTAACAACCTCCATTTTGAGGGCGATCACCCAACGCTCTAAAGGATTTTTTACAGACTCTCCGTGTAATTGCCGTGGAAATCATGCAGGATGCGTGCAGAGTGCGGTCAGTATGCATCCCTAGGAAATGCAGCCTGCACTTCAGCCTATTCTATTTCTAGATATTGCTGACAATTTCCCACTATTTCTGCGCCTTGAGCGGCAGGTGAGGGGTATTCCCGGATAGAGGTGGCATTAAATATGTTAGAGGGCAGGCATGCTCTCTACCTCGTCTCAGCCCGCAAAGGCGTTGGAGAAACCCTTTACGCCTCTCGTCGTATCTGCGCCCGAAACGCATCGTCAGCCGCTCGCGCGATTTACCACGGCTTCCTTTGTCAGTGGAAGCCTTGCCGTCTTCGATACGGTCCTCAGTTTTGGGGTCCTGCAAGCTATTTCGTGGGGGGTAAACCACTACTGGAAGGTAGCGGTCAGCCCCGGTGTAATTGGCGCCACCGCGCTTGGCGTCTGGATTACATCCATTCTGGCAGGAGGTTACCGTCGCTCTAGCCTGCTGCGAGGCGATGGCTGGATGATGGACTACTGGACCGCCGTTATTCTCTTTGCCGTCGTCTCTGGGGCCCTCTTCGGGTTTTCCATTCAGTATGACTGGGTCACCATCAAGTCGGCCCTACTGGTCCTTCTTTCCGTCTCCGGCACGATCCTGATCGGCATGGCAGCTCGCAAGATGCTGGCGCGCTTTTTGCGCGACACCTTACGCCAACGCTACATTATGGTAGTGGGCTCACCGGAACACACCCGCGAGTTTTGCCGCGAAATGCAGGCCGAAAACTGGCCTCACCGCGTCGTGCATGTCGACATGCAAAGCGTGACTGCTGATGGTGTGGCCTCTCGTGCCCTCTGGGGGCAGGCGCGCGAAGCGCAAGTAGAGTCGGTCGTTTTGCTCGATCCGGTGGAATCGGCCTCGAACACTTTCAAGGAAATGCTTTTGCGCTGGGACCGCCACAGCATCCCGGTTTTCGACCTGCACCGCTTCTATGCCAATTTCTGGCAGAAGGTGCCGCCTTACGCCTTGCATGCGGGCTGGGGCCAGGAAGAAGGCTTCTTGCTGCACCGCCAGCCGGTCTATCGCATGATCAAGCGCGCGGTAGACCTCGCGGGCGGCTCTGTCATGCTGGTTGCACTCTCGCCTCTGCTCGCGCTGCTTGCGCTGGCTGTGCGCCTGGAGAGCAAAGGCCCGGCGATTTTCCGCCAAACCCGCGTGGGGCAGGGCGGCACGCCCTTTACAATCTACAAGTTCCGCACCATGTGCGAAAGCGCCGACAAAGGCGACCGCTACACCCGCACCAACGACAAGCGCATTACTCGGGTGGGTGCCATCTTGCGTAAAACCCGACTGGACGAGCTGCCCCAGCTCTTCAACGTGCTCCAAGGTCAGATGAGCCTCATTGGCCCCCGCGCCGAATGGGTGCGCTGCACGGAGGAGTATGAGAAGACCATCCCGTATTACCACTGGCGTCACATCGTGAAGCCTGGGATCTCCGGCTGGGCACAAGTGAACTATGGCTACGGAGAAAATGAGGAGGATACCAAGGAGAAGCTGAAGCTCGATCTCTACTACGTAAAGCATTACTCTCCCTGGCTCGACATCCGTATTATCCTCAAGACTCTGTCGGTCGTCGTGACAGGTAAAGGCCAATAAGCCTGCCCATTGCGGCACGCAATGTGCGCGATTCAGGTATTGCAATGCGCATTCACGTTGTCCCAGGTGAGGATAGACTGAAGAGTAAGCCGCTGATAACAAGATAGATGCAGCCGTGACCAATTTTTGGCACGGCTCTTTCTATATCTGGAGGTGCATGAAAAACGCACTTTCTCTTCTGGCCTTCTCGCTTGTAGGGTCCGCGTGCTCGCTTCTCGCTCAGACGCCAGAACCGTTGCACTACTGGGCTTTCACCGAAGTCAACGGTGGTGTAGCTGTAGATGCCGGCACGGCCGGCTCTGGCGCTACCTTGCGCGGAGGCGCCCACAACAACAAAGTAGGCGTCAACACCCAAGGTCTCGGCCTGCCGAGCGGAGATGCTGCCGCCGTTTTCACTTCGACCTCTATCAACCAGTTGACCTTGGCTGCATGGATGCGTGTCGCTAGCATGCCAGACCCTGCGGCCGAAGTTTATGCTGGTCGTATCATCGAAGCTCCCGCTTATACGCTGTTTGTATCCAATAATCCCACTGCGCTCGTCTTCGAGTATCGCTACGACGACTTTTACGAAGCCAAGTGGCGTTGGAATATGCCCGCCAGCGAATTGCTCGGCAAGTGGAACCAGGCTGCTGTCGTGTTCGACCCGATGCTGCCGACCAACATCCCCACTCTTTATCTCAATGGCCAGCCGGTAGCAGGCGGCGTGCGCGACAAACTGAGCGAAGGTGCACCCATTGATAATGCCGGCACCGGCTATATTGGTAACCGTCAGGAAGGCGACCGCCGCTTCCTCGGTATGATCGATGAGGTTATGGTCTTTGATGCGCTGTTGACCCAACAGCAGATCAATGAGGTTAGCCTCACCTATCTGCCAGAGGAGTATTTCAGCTTCTTCAATTCCGAATACCGTGATGGCGACTGGGTTTACGCCGACTGGATGGGCTGGGTATTCGTGCGCGATTTCCCTTGGTGCATGAGCGCCCGTCAAGGCTGGTTCTACGTGGATGTGGCGACCGATTTTGGCGGAGGCAACGCCTACTTTGCCGCTACACGAGAGGATAACGGGCAGCCGCTCGGCTGGGTCCACCTCTCTCGCGATTCGGACAACCTGCTCTACCACTTCGGCCTCGAAGCATGGATCCAGTACGATCCGAATTCCGTCCGCAACCGCTATTGGAACTTCCAGAGCGAGTCGTTTATTATCACCAACCCGTAAGCGCTCCTGCGTTTATCTCTATTCTTTTGAGCCGTCCTCCTCATGGGGGCGGCTTTTTTCGTTTTGCAGCAGTTGCTCCAAAGCGTGTTGCAGTTCTGCCTTACGAACGGGTTTTGAAAGGTAGGCATTCATCCCGGCGGCCAGACACTGCTCAGCATCGCCCTGCATGGCATGGGCCGTCAAAGCAATGATGGGAATGGAGCGCACGGCCATGCCGACGGTGCCCAGGCGGATGCGCCGGGTGGCTTCATAGCCATCCATTTCCGGCATCTGGCAGTCCATGAGGATCCCATCAAAGCGTTCCTCCTGCAGGATCATCAAAGCTTCACGGCCATTGGCGGCCACGCGGGAGCTATGGCCCAGCCCCTTGAGGGTCAGTTGTAGCACCCGCTGATTGGTTTCGATATCCTCGACGATCAGCAGGTGCAAGGGACGGGGAGGGGCGACAGGGGAGGCGGTCCGCTCTCTTTGACCGTGGCTGTGGAGCTTGGCCCAGACGTCGGTCGGGCGCAGCGGCTTATAGATTTGGCCCATTTGCCAGCCCCGGCGCTGCGAAAGCGGGAGTGTTTGCCCAAAGGGCAGTAAGGCAAGGCAGGGCAGAGCAGGGTGCCGCCGCTGTAGCTCAGCTCTAGCTTCATCGTCCGGAGATTCCGGGGCTGGCGGCACTCCGAGCACGATCAACCCGGGAGCAGTGGCGTTTTGCAACGCACGATGTGCTTCCAGCCACGAGCGAAATGGCTCCACTTCGGCGCCGGCGAGGGCCAAGCGGCGCGTAGACAATTCGCGGGCGTCCGGGTGGGGCTCCACCAATGCAATCCGGAGGCTGGCGCGGCGTGCATTCGATTCTGCCCAGCGGATGACCTTGCACGGGAGCTGGAACCAGAATTCGGACCCCCGCCGGGGCTGGCTGCGCAGGCCGATCTGGCCCTGCATCAGCTCTACCAGTCGACGACTGATGCTCAAGCCCAGCCCTGTGCCGCCGTGGCGACGCGTCAAGGTGCCATCGGCCTGGGCAAAGGGCTGAAAGAGCTTCTCCTGTGCTTCTGGCGAAATGCCACATCCGGTGTCGGCGACGCAGAATGAGATGTGCGGCACATCGCCATTCTCACCAGGCATCAAGCGAGCCTGTAGAATCACGTGGCCCGTCTCAGTAAACTTGACCGCGTTGGACAGCAGGTTGACGAGGATCTGGCGCAGGCGGGTCGGATCGGTCTCCACGTATGAAGGGAGGTCCGGAGCCCAGTCGAGCAGCAGTTCCAGACCTTTGCGCGCAGCTCGTTCGGCCAGCATCAGCAGGCAACCCTCCACCAGCTCCAGCAGGCCCACCGACTCCGGCTGGATGTCGAGGTGTCCAGCTTCGATTTTCGAGAAATCGAGGATGTCGTTGATGATCCGCAATAGCGATTCCGCGCTATCGTGGATCGTCCGGGCAAAAGACCCTTGTTGCTCGTCGAGTTGCGTTTCGAGCAGCAGGTTACACATCCCGATGACGCCGTTCATCGGGGTGCGGATTTCATGGCTCATGTTAGCGAGGAACTCGCTCTTCAGGCGCGTGGCCGTCAGTGCGGCTTCGGTCGCCTTCTCCAGCTCATGGTTGGCATGGTTGAGCTGATTGGCCATCTGCTCCAGCGCCTGGTTCTTGCGGCGCAGCTCCACCTTCTGCGCTTCGACGAGCTCCAGTTGCTGCATCAGCAGGCGATGTTGGAGGTTGAGCAGCTGGCGGGTGGGGATCAGGCCAAGGAATCGCTGTTGAGGCCCCAGCAAGACAACATCGTCATAAAGGTGGTCTTCGGGGCGCTCGAAAAGCTCGCGCAATACCTCTTCGAAAGCATCGCCCTCCTGTAGCGTGAGCGCGGGCGTAAACTTGATCTCGTGGACCATCTTGCCGCCATACAGCGCAAAACCGTAGCGTCGCCCGAGCAATGCGCCCAGCTGGGTTTTCGAGATCAGCCCCGCAAAGCGCCCCGACTCCTGCACGATGGCGACAAATTCGCGCTGGCTCTCCAGCAGAAGTTGCTGGACACGTTCCAGGGTCTCATGGGGCGAGACGGCCAGCGTCGAGGCCACAAGCGCGCCGTAGCTTCCTTGGAGGGAAACCGGCAGGGGTGTTGGATCATGGGTTTCGGTACTCAGCAAGAGTGACACTTAACCCAATTCGGATTTCTGCGAGCCTGCCCTGTAACAGTTCGGTGAATTTACGCCGTCACTACAGCCAAAGCTACAAAAGCTGACCCTGTTGGTGGGCCGGAGGCACCAGGCCGAGGTATTCGTAACCTCGCCGCGTCAGCATCCGACCTTGCGCCGTCCGCTGCAAAAAGCCCTCCTGGATCAGATACGGCTCATGCACTTCCTCGACCGTATGCGGTTCTTCGGCCACTGCGACAGAGAGGGTACTGAGGCCCACCGGGCCGCCGCCATAGTTTTCCGCCAGGCAGCGCAACAGGCGCTGGTCGAGTTCATCGAGCCCGTAGGCATCGATCTCCAGCAGTTCGAGCGCTTTCGAGGCGGTCGCTTTGGTGATCACGCCCGTGCCGCGCTGCTCGCTGTAGTCGCGGACGAAGTGGAGCAGGTTGTTTACGATTCGGGGCGTGCCCCGAGCCCGACGAGCGATTTCGCGCGCGCCCTCATCCTCGATCGGCACGCCCAAAAGATGGGCGCTGCGCTCCACGATGTGGGTCAGGTCGTCGCGATCATAATAATCGAGGCGCGTCTGGAGTGTAAAGCGGCTGCGCAGCGGTGCGGTCAGAAGGCCGCGCCGAGTGGTGGCACCGATCAGGGTAAAGCGCGGGATGTCGAGCCGGACGCTGCGCGCGTTGGGCCCTTGGTCGAGCATGATGTCGATCCGGAAGTCTTCCATCGCCGAGTAGAGATACTCCTCCACCGTGCGCGGGAGGCGGTGGATTTCGTCGATGAAGAGGATGTCGCCCTGCGAGAGGTTCGTCAGCATGCCCGCAAGGTCGCCCGGGCGTTCGACCACGGGCCCGGAGGTCACACGGACCTGCGTGCCCATCGCGTTGCCGATGATCTGAGCGAGGGTCGTTTTGCCCAAGCCGGGCGGTCCGCTTAACAGGATGTGGCTGAGCGTGCCGTTGCGCTGCCGGGCGGCATCAACCATCACGCGTAGGCGCTCGACCGTCTTGGCCTGCCCGGTAAAGTCCTCCCAGCTCAGCGGCCGCAGCGCAGCCTCCCAGCTGGCAGGCTCCTGTTGGGCTTGTTCGAGGAAGGCGCGCCCCTTGGGCTGTGGATCGAGGTTACTCACCTTTCAGCTCGCTCGGCATTTCACTCTCGGGCAGGCGCTCGATCTGGGCGCCCAGCGTCCGCAGCTTCACTTCCATCTGCTCATAACCGCGGTCGAGGTGGTAGATGCGCTGCACCCACGTTTCGCCTTCGGCGGCGAGGCCGGCCAGCACCAGGGCGGCGCTTGCACGCAGGTCGCTCGCCATCACCGGGGCGCCGCTGAGACGGTCCGTGCCTTTGATGATGGCATTCGCGCCCTCGATTGCGATGTTGGCCCCCATGCGCAGCAGCTCCGGCACGTGCATGAAGCGATTCGGGTAAATCCGTTCGGTAATGATACTGAGGCCGGGCGTCAGCGCCATCAGTGCGCACATCTGGGCCTGCAAGTCGGTCGGGAAACCCGGGTGAGGCAAGGTGATCAGCTCGATCGGGTTGCGCGGGTCGCGGCGCGCGCCATGCACCGTAATGCGGCGGCGCTCGGTGTCGGCTTCCCAAGGCACATTGGCTTGTTCAAAGATATCGAGCAGGGCGCGCATGTGGCCGGGCACGACATTCTCCACCGTCACGTCTCCACCGGAGATGGCCCCGCCCACGAGAAAGGTGCCGGCCTCGATGCGGTCGGGCACGATGGTGTGGCGGCAGCCCTTGAGCTTGTCGACGCCGGTGATGCGGAGGTAGTGGCTGCCGATATTCTCGATCTGCGCCCCCATCTTGACGAGCATGTCGCAGAGGTCGACCACTTCGGGCTCGCAGGCGGCGCTCTCGATGCGGGTGATGCCCGGTGCGAGCACCGCCGCCATGATCATGTTGGCCGTGCCGGTGACGGTCGAGCCGTGGCGTCCGCCGAGGAAAAGGTAGTCGCCTTGCAGCTTGCTGCCGTCGACCTCCACGTAGCCGCGGTCGATCTTCACGTCGCAGTTCAGGCGTGCGAGGCCCTTGAGGTGGAGGTCGATCGGGCGGGGGCCGATGACGCAGCCGCCGGGCAGCGACACGCGGGCGTAGCGCAAGCGACCGACGAGCGGCCCCAAGAGCGTGACGGAGGCGCGCATCTTGCGCACTAGCTCATATGGCGCGATCGGGCTGACGTTGCGTGCGGTGATCTTCCAGGTGTGCGGATCTGGGCGCTCCACCTCTGCGCCGAGATAGCGCAGGATTTCGCCCATATAGCGCACGTCGGAGAGGTCGGGAACCTGCTCGATAACGCAGGTTTCCTCAGTCAACAAAGTAGCGGCAAAAATGGGTAATGCGGCGTTTTTGGCGCCCGACATGGTCACCGTGCCCTGTATCGGGCGGCCCCCTTCAATCCGGATCACATCCATGGACGATTATCCTGCAGACTCGGGATTGGTTGACGAGGAAGATTTGGGCCCGCTGCGACGCTTGCGTCGGCGCGGCTTGTCCTTGCCGTCCGCTCCAGCGTGCTCGTTGCGTTCGCCCCGCTCGTGGTCTTGCCCTTGGCGCGCTTTCGGTGGGTTGGGGTTGCCGCCAGCCTCCTTGCCTTTGCCGCGTCGGTTGCGTCCACCGCGCCGCCGGCCCTTGCGAGGCCCCTTGTCACCCTCATCGTTGCCTTGGCGATTCGCCTCCTCGCCTGCCGGTCCTGACGCCTCTGCTTTGGGTTGCTGGGGCTTGGGCTGCTTGTCGCGGCGGGGCCGTTGCTGCTCGTTCTTGCCGTGCTTCCCGTCTTTGCCGCCCTGCTTCGGGCTATTGTTATTGCGGCGACGGTTGCGGGGGCGCTTGCGTGGAGCTTCCGTTGCGGCATCGTCTGTTTCCTGGCCCTGCGGCTCGTCTCCCTCCGGATCTTTCTCGGCTTGTCGGGGACGAGGTTTGCGCGGGGCCTGCTCTTCGCGGGATTCGCGCCATTCTTCCCACCATTCTGCCAGACGAGCCCGGAATTCCAGCCAGCCGCCCATCAGCCCGGAATGGCGGACGGTGGTCTGCTTGTCTGCCACGCGAAAATCACGCTCCAGGGTACGGCTGTCGAGCAGGGTCACATCTTTCGCTTCCGGCACCTTGAGGTGCGTGGCGTGGTTGTGCTTGCCGGACGCACGCCCATTCCGCTGCGGCGTGTAATCGACGGCAGGGATGCTATGGGGGGCCACCGGGGTTACATGCAAACGCCCTTGGGCGTCACGTTCCAGATAGCGATCAAGGTTTTCAAACTCGGGCATGGCAAACGGCGCTCCGGCACTGGAAGCAGACAGACAGTAAAACCGGGGAGCGAAGAGGGTCATGAAGCCCGAAAGCTTGGCCGTCTTCAATCTTTTTCAGCGCCTTCCGGGGTTTGCCTTGCCGCCTTTCCAGCTCGCTGCCATACGAAACGGGGATGGACAAATTGGCTGAGATTTTCCGCCTGCAGGAGGCGCTCAACGAACGCATCGGCGTGAGCCTGAAAGACCTCGACGAGGCCGAACGTACCAAGTGGGTGCTCAATTACACCCGCGCCATGCAGCAGGAGATGGCCGAGCTGGTCGACTCCGTGCCGTGGAAGTGGTGGGCCCGCTATCAGGAGTTCGACCTCCAGAACGCCCGCGTGGAGGTGATCGACCTGTTCCACTTCCTCGTCTCGCTTGCCCAGACCCTTGGCATGACCCCCGACGACGTTTTCCAGGCCTACCTCAAGAAAAACGAGGTGAACCACAAGCGCCAGGAGACCGGCTATACTGCCAAAGACGCCGAAGACTCGCGCCACATTTAGGCACCCCGAGCGCGCGGCCATTGGCTGTGCGCGAGCAACTGCAGCGGATGGCAGATCAGTAAAGGCATCAGGATCAGCCCAAGCTGCTCTGCCCACACCGTGGGGCCAAACAGAAGAGTGGCGATGGGGATGCCCGTCGCCAAGCTCTTTTGCCCGCCGGTGATGAGCAGGCTGATCCGCTGGGGCTCCTCCATCCGACGCAACCGTGCTATCACCCAGAGTGCGAGTTGGCCGCCCGCAAAAAGCAGCACCGCGCTGCCCCCGGCCGCAATCGCTTCCCCCCGGCTCAAATCGGCCCAGACGCCTTGGGCCACGCTGCGGGCCATGGCGAGAAACAGGAGGTATAGAATTACCCCAAGGTTGAAATACGCTGCCCACCACGGCGTGGCATAAGGCCGCACCGCCGGAAAGGTCCGCAGCCACGTGCCCAGTAACAAGGGGAGGGCGAGCAGGAAGAAAAGCTCTTCGATCAGCCCCCAGAAATCGCCGCTCCCGCCCTGCGATTGGGCGAGATAGAGCGACATCAGTGCGGGAGTAAGCAGCACCGAGGCCAGATTGGAAACCGCAGTGGCCATGAGCGCCATGACGCGATCGCCGCCATTTTCGGTCGCAATCGCCACGGCGGAAGTCACGGTAGTGGGCAAGACTGACAGGAAGGCCAGGCCAATTGCGATGGCGGGCGGCAAGGGCAGGGCCTTCACCAACAGCCAGCCGATGATCGGCAGGAGCACAAAGTTGCCCGCGAGCACCCACGCAACCCGCTCCAGTTGCCGCCCCCAGCCCCCCAGCTGCTTGAGGTCGAGCGAAAGGCCCTGCAGCAGGAAAATGCCGAAGATGCCCGCGTTGCGCGCCCACGCATGGTCGATAGCAGATCCCCAGGAGCCCGGGATGACCGCCGAAAGGGCGATCACCAGAAAAATGCCGGGGATCATAAGTTGCCGGGCGGAAACTTTCATGGGTGAAGCTTGCGCACAAACCGACAATCCTGACAATGCGCCCTTTATGGGAAATGTAGAAAAGCGATTGCAGGAATTGGGTCTCGAATTGCCCGGCGTGCCGAAGGCCGCTGGCTCTTACGTCTTGAGCCGCCGGACGGGTAACACCCTTTATATCTCTGGCATGCTGCCGGTGCGCGACGGCCAGCTGACCTGCAAGGGGCCCGTGTTGGAGGAAAAGACCCTCGAGCAGGCCCAGGAAGCCGCCGCCCTTTGCGTGGCCAATGCCCTCGCCGTGGCTCAAGCCGAGCTGGGCAGCCTCGACCAGATCGAGGCCGTGTTGCTGCTCCAGGGCTTTGTGCTCGCGCCGCCGCGCTTCCCTGACAGCCCTAAGGTTATCAACGGCGCCAGCGACTTTCTCGTCAAAGTGCTGGGCGATGCGGGTAAGCATGCCCGTGCCGCCATCACCGTCAGCGGCTTGCCGCTCGATGCGACGGTAGAAGTGCAGCTGACACTGGCGATCAAGGGTTAATCCTTGCCGCCGATTCCAATCATCTATTCATAGCAGTGTTATGGCCCGATCGCGTTTTTCCTTCTCCCGTCTTTGGCGCAAACAGAAAACCTTGATCCTCGGCGCAGGGGCCGTGGTGGTGTTGGCGCTCGCGCTGTGGGCGATCTCCGCCCTGGCTTCTGGCGGCGTTTCGAGTGTCTCGCCCCAGAGCGCCCAGCGCGAAGCTGATCCGAGCGCTCCCGGCGGTGCAAACCACACCTATACCGATATCAAGCCGCTGATCGAGGCACACTACTCGGCGGTCGGCGGGCGTGCCCGCCTGCGTGAGCTGAACAGTTTGCGCATAGTTGGCACCTACTTTACGGCCGACGGCACTTCGTTCCCGCTCGACGTGATCAAGAAGAACCCCTTCCAGCTGCGGATCAAGATCCAGCGAGACAATCTCGACATGGTGACGGGTTACGACGGCGAAAGTGGCTGGCAAGCGGTGATGCGCGACGGCCAGGCGCTCCGCGTGAGCGACGTGACCGGCGCCGAAGCCACCGCGCTGCGGCAAGACGCCGACCTCCATAACCTGCTCTACAACTACGGCATCCGCGGCTACAGCCTCAGCCACCCGCGCTTGGTCGACTGGAAAGAAGGAGTGCCCGCCTACGAAGTCGAAGTGCGCGACCAGAACCGGGCTTTGATCAAGACCTATTACCTCAACCGCGAGACGCTGCTCGAGCTGGGCAACGTGCAGGATCGCGAAACCCAAGGCAAGATGGTCACCTACCGTGTCGAATATGAAGACGAGCGCCCTGTCGACGGCCTTACGCTGCCGCACCGCGTGATCACCTATCAAGACGGCCAACTCTATTCGCGCATGGAGATCGAGTCGATTGCGGCCAACGTCGGCATCCTTGGCGATGCCTTCAAGAAGCCCGACCTCGCCCCCTATGTGAAGGCGAAGATGGAGGAAATGGAAGCCGAGAAGGCCGCCGCCTCCACCCCCAAGCCGGCGGCGCCCTAAGGCGCCTATGCAAGGATCTGCGGCGGCAGCGGGATCTTGATCTTGCGCTGGCCGTAGTCGTAACGGGCGAGGTAAGGATCGCTGGCGGCATCGCCAGGCTGCGGTTCGGCCTCGCCTTCTTCGTCTTCGATTTCCTCGAGCACTTCCTCGGGCGTCTCGTCGACGATTTCGATGCCCATATATTCGGTCGGCGCTTCCAGCGGCTCGGGCTCATCGAAAAACTGGGACAGACGCCGCGCTTCCGGGAAGAGCAACTCACTGGGGCCTTCGACCGCACCGCTTTTCTTCAGCGTGGCGACCATGAAGGGGTAGGCGTGTTTCTGGAGGTCGCGTTCCAGCTCGCTCACCCACTTCTTTTCTACGGCGTCGCGGTGGCTGAACAGCAGCACGTCGCTGAAGTGCATGCACGCGTCATACCATTGGCGCAGCGACGGGTGGTCGTGCACAGCAGGGCAATCGAAAATCGTGATGATTCGCGCCAGGTCGAGGTCGAACTCCTCCTGCCAGCCGCGGACGGCTTCCAGCCAGTCGCGCGGATCGTCGCCCAATGGCGGGAGCAGGAAGGCAGCCTCGCTTTCTTCACCGGCTGGGATCGTGGGGGTGCCGGACGCAATGGCTTCGATCTGGATCTGTCGAGCCAGCTTGTGCTCCGTGGTCGGCAAGTCGGCCTCTTCCAGCCAGAGCGATACCTTTTCGCTGGCTTCCCAACCGGTCCGGATGAGGAAATCGGCGAGCAGGATGCGGTCGGCCGGATTTACGCCGAGAATGATATAAAGTGGGCGCGTCATAACTCTAACCTGTTGACTAAAATAGACCTGCTGACAAGCGCAGGGGCACGAAACTCCTGCTTACGGTGCCGTTTTCGCAGTATTTTGCGGCTGGGCGGCTGAGGGCGACTCGGCTGGCTGGGCCTCGCGGGTGCGGGTGATCTCCCAACGTTGCGTGTCCGGGTTCCACTCCTGCCGCGTATCCTCGTCGACGAATTCGTATTCGCCTGTTTCCGGGTTAAAAGCGCGAGTAGGGTCGCGGTTGAATTCGAATTGATCGCGCCGGCGCTGCTCTTCATTGGCGGCAGTGATCGCGTCGAGATACTGATCGCGGTTTAGCTCGCCGGCCAGCAGTTGGCCCGTCGGGGAATTCTCCTTGAACTCCTGCCAGGAGCAACCGGTGATGAACAGAGGCAAGGTGCAGACAGGCACGCAGAGAAAGCGCAGGTCCATAAGCACACAGCATGGACGGCCCTGCGCTTCTCGGCAAGCTGGAGTGCAGGGCAGGCCTAATATTCCAGCAGCTCGGGGTCGAGCACCATGTCACCCACACGCGTTACCGGGCCGATCATCGTCACGCGGAAGTCGTCGTCGATCAGCAGTTCGAGCGTGCCGCCCGGCATGTGGACGGTGAAGTGGTTGTCGACCAAGCCCATCTTGCGGGCGACGGCACCGGCCGCGCTGGAGCTGCTGCCCGAGGCGAGGGTATAGCCCGCGCCGCGCTCCCAGATCTCGATCTGGATGTTTTCGCGGTCGATCACCTTGAGGAACTGCACGTTGGTGCGGTTGGGGAAGCGGGCGTCCTTTTCGAGGATCGGGCCCAGCTCTTTCGTCTCACGGGCGGAAATTTCATCGCGCGGCAACACACAGTGGGGGTTGCCGATGGTTGCGGCGTAGTAGCGGTATTCCTTGCCACCAAGCGTGATCGGCTCGTCGAGCACTTCGCGCGGGCTGCCCGCGACGGGGATTTTCGACGAGTGGAAGCTCACCTGGCCCATCTCGACCTTGATCAACCCGTCTTCACGGATCTGGCACTGCACCACGCCGCCCTTGGTCTCGATGCTGAACTCGCGGCCCACCTCCACGCTCTTGATGTCGAGCAGGAAGCGGCAAAAAATCCGCAGGCCGTTGCCGCTTTTCTCGGCTTCGCTGCCATCGGGGTTGAAAATCCGCAGTCCGAAATCGGCCACCTCGGAGGGCAGGGGGCCATACAGGATCCCATCGGAGCCCAAGCCGAAATTGCGGTGGCACACGCGCTCGACGAAGGCTGGCGTGAGCGTGGCTTCCTCCGCCTGTTCCATCGGAAGCACCAGATAATCGTTGCCCAAAGCGTGGTATTTCGCGAACTGCATAAGCCCTCTATTTGGACGCGTGATTCGACCGACGACAACCGAAAAACGCGCCGGTTGGCCGCTTGCAAGCCGCTGCGCCGCAACACGAAAAAGCCCCGCAGCGCATAGGCGCAGCGGGGCGAAAAGGAGGACGCGGAGCGCCCGCTCTTAGCCGTGGTAGATCTTGAGCAGGGTGTCGGCGATTTCGCTGGGCGTGGCCGCCACGGCGATGCCAGCATCCTTGAGCGCTGCGATCTTGGTCTCGGCCGAGCCGCTGCTGCCGCTGACGATGGCGCCGGCGTGGCCCATGCGACGGCCAGGAGGCGCGGTCGTGCCAGCGATAAAGGCGGCGACCGGCTTCTTCACGTATTGCTTGATGTAGGCGGCGGCTTCTTCTTCGGCGCTGCCCCCGATTTCGCCGATCATGATGATCGCGTCGGTGTCCGGGTCTTCGTTGAACATGCGGACGGCGTCGAGGTGGCTGGTGCCGTTGATCGGGTCACCGCCGATGCCGATGCAGGTGCTCTGGCCGTGGCCGCGGGTCGTGAGTTGATACACGGCCTCATAGGTCAGCGTGCCGGAGCGGCTGACGACGCCCACCTTGCCGGGGGTCGCGATGTAGCCGGGCATGATGCCGATGTTGCACTGGCCGGGCGTCATGATGCCGGGGCAGTTGGGCCCGATCAGGCGGGTCTTGGGCGCCTTCTTGAGGGCGTCCTTCACGATCGCCATATCGCGCACCGGGATACCCTCGGTGATGCAGATGACGAGCTCGATCCCGGCTTCGATCGCTTCGAGGATCGAGTCGGCCGCGAAAGGCGGGGGCACAAAGATGACGCTGGTATTGGCGCCTTCCTTCTCCACGGCTTGCGCTACGGTGTCGTAGATCGGGAGCTTGTCTTCGAACTTCTGGCCGCCCTTGCCAGGCGTGACCGCGGCGACGTAGTTCGTGCCGTATTCGATGTTCTTGCGGGCGTGCAGGCTGCCGAAATTACCGGTGATGCCTTGGCCGACCACGCGGGTGTCTTTACCAACCAAAATAGACATGGTGTTGAAAAGGTAGAAGTTTGCAGGTGGTGGCTTAGGCCGACTTGGCGGCCTTCACTTGGGCGACGATCTTCTCGGCGGCGTCGGCGAGCGTGTCGCCGGAGGTCAGCTGGATGCCGCTCTCGGCGAGCAGCTTCTTGCCCTCGGCCACTTCATTGCCTTCGAGGCGCACGACGAGGGGCACCGTGATCTCGACGTTGTTAGCCGCGCCGATCACGCCCTTGGCGATACGGGCGCAGCTCATGATGCCGCCGAAGATGTTGACGAGGATGCCTTCGACCTTCGGGTCGCTCAGGATGATTTTGAAAGCTTCCGTCACGGCTTCTTCGGTCGCACCGCCGCCGACGTCGAGGAAGTTGGCCGGGTTGCCGCCGAAGTGCTTGATGATGTCCATGGTCGACATCGCGAGGCCGGCACCGTTCACGAGGCAGGCGATATTGCCGTCGAGCGCAATGTAGCTCAGGCCGTGCTTGCTGGCTTCGATTTCCTTGGGGTCTTCTTCACCCAGGTCGCGCAGGGCCACGATCTCGGGGTGGCGGAAGAGCGCGTTGGAGTCAAAGCTCACCTTGGCGTCGAGGGCTTGAAGGTCGCCCTTCTTGGTGGTGATGAGCGGGTTGACTTCGACCATCGCACAATCCTTCTCCCAGTAGAAGCGATACATGCCGCTGATCAGCTTGTCGAACTGCTTCATCTGCTCCTTGGAGGTGAAGCCGAGCCCGAACGCGAGCGTGCGCTTGTGGTGGTTCTGGAGGCCGGTCGCCGGGTCGACGAGCACCGAGGTGATCTTCTCCGGCGTGTGGGCCGCGACTTCCTCGATGTCGACGCCGCCCTCGGTCGAGGCGATGATGACGATCTTGCTGGTGGCGCGGTCGAGCGTCAGGGCCAGATAATACTCCTTCTCGATGTCGACGGGCTCAGTGAAATACACCGTCTTCACCTCGCGGCCCTGCGGCCCCGTCTGGTGCGTGACGAGCGTATTGCCCAACATCTTTTTGGCGTAGTCCTTCGCTTCTTCGGTCGTCTTGGCGATCTTGACGCCGCCCTTGAAGCCGTCGGTAAAAGTGCCTTTGCCACGCCCGCCAGCGTGGATCTGCGCTTTAACGACCACTGCGCCGCCGGAGAGCTGGGCGAGCGCCTGGTCGACTTCCGCTTCACTCTTCACCGCAACGCCCGGAGCTACGGGGACGCCAAACTCGGCGAAAAGTGCTTTTGCCTGATACTCGTGGATATTCATGAGGAAAGGGGTGCTTTTGAGCTGAATTCTCAGCTAAACAGACTGTTCTGGGAAGACAATGACTTTTGGACCGCAGGGGCAAAGTCATTTTCATGGGTAATGAGGTGGCGAATCTCATCTCTTAAGCGAAGGAGGCAACTTCGCCGCGTTCGGACGGTCCGGCGGCCTAGCGCTCCCAATCGAGTCTTACGATGCGCGCGCCCCAAGCAGGCAGGCGGAGGCTGCGCTCGGCAGGCTCCGGAGGGTTCGTTGAATCGAGAATGGTAACATGTTGCAAATCAAGCCCCTTCTTGGTCTTGAGCTGTTGGGGTAAATCTGCCTTCACCTCCTGCACCTGTGGGGACTGGTTCAGCAGAATCACATAGCTGCATGAGCCGTCTGGCGCCTCTGCCGCTACGTAATCGACCGCCGCGTTGCCTATATCGAGGTCGAGCCAAGCCAACTGTGCAGGCTGTCCGAAAATCTCGCCCGGGGCAAAGCCGTAGCACGCATGCGGGCCGACCTTGGGCGTCATGAAACCGCGCGGAAAGCGAACTGCGCCATGCGTCCGGTAAGAAGCTTCGGAGATCAGGTAATCCGTGATCCAGCCGATCTGCCACCAGCCGTGGTGAGGGTAGGGGCCTGCGCCTCTATTCATGGCAACCCAGTAATAGGAAGCAACTTGCGTCTCTTTGTTTACAAAAGCATCGCGTGCGAGCGTAGCGGCGCGGGCAAGCTCTACCAGATAGGTGTCGCCCGTTATTTCGGCCATGCGGATGAAAAGCCCCGCGTGGCTCGCCAGCAAGATCGGGCCCTCCGTCGCGGCCGAGCCGATGGAGCCGCCATGCTCGAAGCTGAGCCCGGTCTGATTGATCGCCCAGTCCGGCACCTCTTCGCCTTTCACCTCCTTCGTCACCGTCGTCGCGCGTGGGTGGGTGAAGATGGCCGTCGTGTAAAATCGCGCCGTCTGGATGGCCGCCTGCAGGTAATCCTCGTTTGCGGTCAGCTCGTAGAGGTCGAGCAGCCCTTGGGCGATTTGAGCGGTGGCGAAATCCGGAGCGAAACGGTTGTCGCCGCATACCCCGAGGAAGCGCCCATGAGCCACTGCGTGCTCGATCAACCATTGCGCACCCTGTTCGGCCCCCTTCAGGTAACGTTCATCGCCTAGCAGGCGGTAGGCGACCAGCAAGCCGTAGAAAGTGGGTCGATAGTCGGGCGTAGCGGTAAAGAGCGGCTGCTCGGTTTCATGATCGTAAGCAACTTCCCAATGGCCGTCTTCGTGTTGCCAGGCGAGCAGCCGGTCCGCAGCCAGGCGGACGCGGTCCCTCAGTTCGGCATCTCCTGGGGTGATCAGCAGGATGTTGCCGAGATCGAGTAGCATGTAGTAGGTCAACGCCACCGGCTCGATATAGTCCCCCCATTCTTCGGTGAAGCGTCGGCTCTTTGAAAGAAAATATTGTCCAAGCGCAGCGCCTTGGAAAAATCCACCCTCAATCTGTTGCTGGGCGAGCTTGAAGTTGCGCGCAAATGGCAGCCGGTCTTCCGTCAGGCGCGGATCTTGGGTCAAATTGGCGAGCATCCACATCGCTCCGTAGTCCGAGTTTTTCATCGCATCGCGATCCGAGCGGACGACGCCGCCGAGGTAGGCTTGCGCGCCGATTTTGAGTCCTCCAAACTCTTCGGTCCGCCACATCGATGTTTCGTCGTCGACCACGTATTCGTGTAGTTCGATCAGGCGCTCGCTCAAGGAAGTCTGCGGTTGTTTCAGCTCCAGAAAGTCAGGTAGGCGGTAAATGTCACGTGCCACATGTTGCAAGGCTCGGTACCAGTCTCCATCGCTCAGGCTATAGCGGAAGGTAAAAGTGACCGACTCGCCAGTCTTCAGAAAGGAACCCTCCTCGCCCAATACCGGGTGATAAAGCGTTGGTGCCAGCGCGCCTTGCCGGTTGCGGTGCGAGAGACCGAGCTTCCAGATGGCCCGCTGCGCTCGGTCCTGCGGCCAAGGGTCAGCCGCTGTGCCCGGCGCTGCGGTTACGGCCAGGGTGAGGCCGTTCTTGACTGTTTGGATCGACGTCAGTGACGACGTGCCTCTTTCGCGCGCCAGAACAGGCAGCGCAGGCAAGCCGTGACCGTAAACCAGCGATTCCACCAGGTTTTCGTTGACCGTATCGCCTTGGAAATAGCCCGGCACGGTCGCCCAGGCCAGTTGATCCGGCTTGGCGGTAAAGAGCGTGGGCGTGCTTTGAGAGAAGTAGCCGCTGCGTCGTGCGGTCAGCGTCTGCGTTACCACTACGTCGCCCGGGAAGGAAGGATCCAGTTGCCAATGGGTGGTGACGGTCGCCTGATCAGAGGTGGCCCGAGTGTGCAGGCTTCCATCCGGCATCAAATCGGCCGTTGCTGGCCAGAAACTCCAGTGCTCACCCGCTTCGTTGAGCGCTACCGGGGTCGTAGCCTGCTGCCATTTCGCGATGTTGTAGCGGTAGATGGGCTCTGGGAATGGCCTGTCGTTCTTTGACAAATAAAATGGTCTGGACTCCTGCGAAGGTTCCTCGGCGGAGAATATAACCGACTGGGCGCCACTGCTGGCGGGTGCGTTGATTTCGCCCGCTGCAGTCTTCAGGGCCACTTCGACCAGTTGCCACCCTTGGGACGACTCTTCCCAACTGAGGCGGCAAGCGGAGTCTTCGAGCACGAGCGTTTCGGCGGCCAAGGGCGCTGCCGCGAGGCAAAATATGAGCCACTTCATGGTCTTTATCGGGCTGGAATGAAGCGGATCACAAGGCCGTCGCCTTGCTGCAGTGAAAAGGTCGGTCGCCAATTGGGCGTTGCGGCATGCGATTCAGCACTCAAGGCGTTCGGCTGAGGGCTTCGCAGCACATGTGCTTCATACGCACCGTCCCCAAGGAAAGAGAGATCGAGCGGCCATTCCAGCGGCTGATTGTTGAGCACGGCCAGCCACCACTGGTCACCACTGCGGCGCGCCAATGCTGCCAGTTTACCGATTTTGCTGCCGGGCAGGACGCGCGTTTCGTCCCATACCGTGGGCACGTCGCGGATGAAGGGCAAGGCGGGCGCGGTGCGTTCGTCTTCCAGCAACATGCGGGGATGCTCCGCGATCACTTGCACAGGCGAGGTAAAGGCAACAAGGGTGGCGACCTGGTGCGCCCAAGTAGTTGGTCCCGGTTTGGAAAATGCGATCGGTGTATAGTCTCCAGCGCCGACGACCAGCCGGGTGAAAGGCAGCGCGGTGTTGTGTTCTGCGGTCAGCGGCCCCTCTGCCATCTTGTTCAGTTCGATGCCGCGAATACCTTCGCGTGTGACTTCGTTCGGGAAGGTTCGGGCTTCACCGGTCGGCTTTTGGATGCCATGGAAAATGACGACCAGTTGGCGGCGAGCCGCCTCCTTCAGGGCGCGTTGTTCAAAGTCGATGCGATCCTTGGATTCTGCATTGAAAAAATCTATTTTCAATCCGGCAACCTCGGCTTTTGCGGCTTTGTCGATAAAATATGTCAAAGCTTCGTAGTCGTTGCTTGGATCAGCTAAGTCTTTGTAATCTCGCCAGATCAGCAAATGCACGCCTTGGTCTTTCCCATACGCTGCCAACTCGGCGATTTGCGCCCACGGCTGCTCCCAATCCTTCCAGCCATCGTCGACCAGTGAATACGCAAAGCCCAGTTTGGCCGCGTAGTCGATAAATTCCCGCTCTTCAGCGGGGGTCCCGGTGCCTGAGCTCCACCAGCGCCATGCCGCCTTGCCGTAATGGATCCAGGAGAGATCGACAAACAAGGCGGGATCGGGAGCCGGGTTGAGTGCGGGAATGACCCGTTGGTTCACCAGCGTATTGAGATCCTGCGCATAGAGAGCCACACGCCAAGGGGTCACGAGCGGACCGTCTGCACGAAAGGGCGCAAAATCAGCCTGTAAGCGGCCATCTTGCTGTGCTTTGAGGCGCATGCCGCTGTAATCCGCTAAGGCCGCTTCCGTCAAAAGTGCAAAGCCACCGCCGGGCAACTCCGCCACGAGCGGCGGACCTTGGACTGGGCCGACCGGCGAAAAGGTGGCCAAATCTTCAACCGGGACTTGCATCCAATAGCCCGCATACGACTTCAGCTTCCAGTCATTGGGGCGTTCCGCCACCCACACCTGGCTTTGAGGCGGTAGCTTGAAGCTGCTCACCTCGCCGTTTACTTCCTGATTTTCAGTTTGTTCCAATCGGTATCGCCAGGCAAAGCCATCGTCAAAAAGCCGGGTTTCCAGCGTCCAAATCCGGCCATCAGGCTGGTGACGCAGCTCCAGGGTTCGTCCCTGCCATGCCACTGAAGCGGCCTGGGCTACTCCCGTTGCGGCCACCACGTCTTCACCGGAGGTCGGTTGAACCTTCACCAGTTCGGAATCCGCCCCGAGGTCGACCCCGCCCAAGGTGATCCCTATCGGGGCCGGCAGCAGGATCGCCTTGTTGCCGGCCTGCAAGCTCCAATGCGGTCGGCTGTCGCTAGCCAGCTCCAGCGTTGCTGTAAGCTGACCATTGGGGCTCTGCCAGCGGATCGTGTTCTGGGCGCAGAGCACAGTCGTGGCAAAGGTGAATAGGGGGAGTATCCGTCGGGCGAAAAAGGGAAACATCATCGGAGGGGGTAGGTTTGTCACGCGGGACCACCCCCACTTTCGAGCCGATTGAGGTGCTAAGACAATCCTGACCTCGGTGTACCGTTTACCTCATGCCTCCTGATAGGTATCGTAAAGGCTTAGCGCCCGCAATTCACTTGCGTCGAAGCTTGGCTCCTGCTCGCGGATCCTCCCGGTAAAGACGCGTGTTTCGCCCGCGCTGAGATGCGTGAAGCTGTCGTCCCAGCGGATGTCCGCCGCCGGGTGGGTTAGCCACGTCCAAAGAGCCGGTTTTTCGGCAGAAACGGTGGCGGTGATGCGGTCGCCCTCCACTTTGGTGGTCAACTGGAGCTTCGGGTCCGGCAAGTCCATGTGCTTGGGCCGGGCAAACAGCGCGAGGCTGCGCGATACGACCCGTTCGCCGATCTCGAGGCTGAACCATGCGATCACGTCGCGCGGCCCGTGTTTGGCCAGTGCTGCCGCCGCATCGAGCGTAAAAATGCGCGCGCTGGCGTTGCCGTCGATCTGGGCCGAGCGGTGTCCTTGTTCGATTACCTCGCCGCTAGTGGTCGTCAGTTGCCAGTGGATATGGCCCTCCTGGGCCTGTGCGTAGTCGTTGCTCAGGTGGACTTCGACGGACTGCGCCTTCAGGTCTTCGACCGTCGAGAGCATCACGGGCGCGAAGAAGCGGCGAGCAGCGTAGTGCAGGGCCTTCCAGCGGTGCAGATAGTCGATGGACGCCCAGCTTGCGACAGGCCAGCAGTCGTTGAGCTGCCAATAGATCGCGCCCATGCAGCGCGGCATGTTACGCCGCCAGTGTTCGACGGCATATTGGATGCCAAGCACCTGGATGATCTGCGAAAGCCAGAGCGTGGCGTCGAAGCCCACGGGCAGGCGGAACCAGCTGAGCCCGTAGTCCATGATCGCGCTGTTCCCGATGGGGCTGCGCTGGTGGAGTTCCATCACATAGCTGGTGATGTTGCGGTCGCGTGGCTCGGTGTAGGTGGCGACGGTGCGGGGCTCGGGGAAGCTCTGGAAGCCGAATTCGCTGCAGAAGCGGTGAAAGGCGGTGCGGTACCATTCGAAAGGCTCGCGCCCGTGCCACACCTTCCAGAGGTGGGCGTCGCCCCAGCGCGGGTCGGTCGAGGCGGGGGCGGCGCGGTCGCCGATGGGGCTGTGTTCGCTCGATGGCCAATAGGCACGGACGGGGTCGAGCCGCGTGACGACTTCGCCGAGCAGGTCGTCGAAGAGGGTGCAGTAGTCGGCCCAGTTCATCGTGCCGGGCTCATCGCCTACGATCCCGGGGATCTGCTCCAGCTCGTTGTTGCCGCACCAGAGCGCAAGGCAGGCGTGGTGGCGCAGGCGTCGCACATTGTCTTCAGCTTCGGCCTGGACGCTTGCGCGGAATGCGGGGACGTGTGCCGGGTAGGCCGAGCAGGCAAACATGAAGTCTTGCCACACGCAGATGCCCAGCTCATCGCACAGCTCGTAAAAGGCGTCGCACTCATATTTGCCGCCGCCCCATACGCGGATGCAGTTCATGTGGGCGGCGCGGGCGCTTTCGAGCAGGTCGCGCAGGTCTTCGCGGGTGATGCGCCCATCGAAGGAGTCGGCGGGGATCCAATTTGCGCCTTTGGCAAAAAAACGACGCCCGTTGGCCGCAAAGCAAAAAGACTCACCCCATTCGTCCTTCTCGCGCACCAGCTCGAGCGTGCGCAGGCCGAGGCGCTGGTGACATCGGTCAATAGTTTGGCCGCCCTGCCGTAGCGTGACCTCCATGTCGTAAAGCGGTTGAGCGCCCAGATCGTTGGGCCACCACAGTTCCGGGTGATCTACCGTAAGGGTGCCGCTACCATCCTGCAGCGTAACCTCAGTCACCGCTTGGCCCCGCAGGCTCAGCTTGGCGACCACCTGTTGACCCGGCTGGGCGTGCTCGACTTCCGCGGCCAGGCTCAGCTCTACGCGGCCTTCGCGATGGATCTGCTGGGTGTGCACGTCTCCCAAGCGGCTGGTAAAGGCGACCAGCGAAAGCTCGCGCCAGATGCCCATCGTCGGTAGCATCGGGCCCCAATCCCAGCCGAATTGGCACTGCTCCTTGCGCACCCAGTTGCCGCCACTGATGCGGTGGTGGTCGATGCCGGTGTGCCAAAGGAAGTGCTCCTGTTGTCGTGCGCGAATGTAGTCGGTGGGCGAGGTGAAGCGGACCTCGATGTCGTTTTGTCCAGGCTTCAGGAGGTGCTTTACGTCAAACTCCCAGGTGCGGAACATGTTGTCCGTTTGGGCAACTGGCGTGCCGTTGACGCGGACTTCGGCAAAGGTGTCGAGGCCTTCCGCCCGGAGTCGCACCTGAGGCTGGTCGAGGAAATCCGCAGCGATGGTAAATTCGCGGCGGTAGCTCCAATCCTGATCGGAGACCCAGCCGTATGCTTGCTCGCGGTCGCGATAAAAAGGGTCTTCGATGCGACCGGCGCGTAGGAGGTCGAGGTGGACGCAGCCCGGGACGCGGGCGGGCAGGGGGTCGTTTTCGGTGGCAAGGTGCAGGGTCCAGTCGCCCGACAGGGAAAGGGTTTTCATAAGGTGCATACCATTATGCGCTATGCGGAAGCGGCGGTAAATGCCTGCGCGGGCGGAGGACATATCTCTTTGGGCAGCGACGGGGCTTGCCTGTCCGACACTGGGGCATCATGCTCGCATGATGACTTTTCGGGCGCAGGCTTTTCCACGGGCGGAAGGAGGCACGACGGCCTTGCCCCTGCGGCCGCGCTATCGGGATTTGCACCATGTGCACGTCGATGCGGACTTTGAGTTCCCGCTGCATCAGCACATGCGCTACTACGAGGTGGTGCTGGCGCGCCATACACCCTACAGCTGCACGGTCAATGGGGGCGAAGTGGTGCTGCAGCCCGATCAGCTGCTTGTGATCCAGCCGGGCGACTGGCATCAGGACCATTTCCGTAAAGGGGATCGGCATCTGGTGCTGCATTTCGAGTTTTACGACGATGCGGTGAACGCTTTTACACTTTTTGCCCGCGACATTCCGTCGACCCTGCAGGTGTGTCGCGAGCCGTTTACGGACGAGGCGGCATGGCTGGAGACGCTGGTAGAGGAGGCGGAGGGCAACGCGGCTCACGCGGCGGAGGTGCAGGATTGCCTGGTGGAGGCGCTGCTTTGGCGGATCGTGCGCAAGCTGCCGGTGGAGGCGCTGTCGCCACGTTTTCAGCAGCACACGGCTGGTCAGGACTTTTGCAGGCGCCTGGGGCGGATCTTCAGGGCCGCGGAGCAGCGTGATTTGAGCGTGGAGGAGATGGCGCAGGCGATGCATCTCAGCCGTCGTCAGCTGACGGAGCTCTGTACGCGCTGGATGGGCGCACCGCCCGCCCGCGCCTTCGACGAGCACAAGATTCGGCAGGCGCGCCGGCTACTCCTGAATACGCCAATGCTGGTCAAGGATGTCAGCTTTCGCCTCGGCTTCAAAAACCCCTATCACTTCAGCCGCGTGTTCAAGCGGCACACGGGGCTCTCGCCTGCTCAAATGCGGCAAGGCGGCGACGATACGATGGTGCGGTGGTCTTAGGCCGGGCGTGGCTCCGGCAGGGCCGATGTGCCGGGAGCTATGCGATGGGAGCCCAAGGCCTGTCGGGCTTCGGCGGCTTCCTGCAGCATGCGCTCGAGGTGGTCGAGATATTGGAGAAACTCCGCGCGCCCCTGCTCGGTCAGGCGGATGATACTCTGCGGGCGGCGCTTGGCGGGCACCTTTTCAGTCTCGATCACATGGGCGTCGTGCAGCACCTTGAGGTGACGGTCGAGGTTGCCGAAGGTCAGGTCGAGCTCTTCGCGCAGGCGAGGAAAGGCGATGCCGTCGGGCTCGCGGATGAGGCGGCACAGGATCGCCAGGCGGGCCGGCTCATGGAAATGGCGTTCCAGCTTTTGGTGGGGCAGGTCTTGGTTCACGACAACACCTCCTTGCGGGTCGGTTCAAAGCGGAAAAAATCGCGGAGGCGCTTGAGGTCTCCGTTTACATGGAAGATCAGGCCGCCGGCAAATTCACCGACGAAGAAGACTGCCCCCATTGCCAACGGGCGAGCGAAAATGCCGTCGGCCCACCACAGGCAAAGCCCGCCGCAAAGCAGGTAGTAAGCACCCAGAAGCCCGATCCCGCGTGGCAGGTGGTGGCGGTTGAAGATTTGCGCGAGGCCGAAGAGCATCATCCACAGGCCGTAAAGCAGGTCGGCCTCGCCCTGCAGCCAGAGTGCAAGGGAGATAACGCCTGCGGTCAGCCAGATAGTGCAGGTTTCCAGCAGCTGGGGCACACGACGCGAAAGCAGGGGCTCTCGGCCACGGGCCAACCAGTAGCACAGGGCGCCGTAGTTGAGGCTGGCGGCGAGGACGAACACCACGCCCCAAACGGCGAAGATGCGCTCTGGCGTCGCCAGTGGGGCCAGGAGCGTGAGGCCGAGGGCTGCGCCGAGTGCGATCCCGCCGCCGAGTGCGCGGGCGCGCCCGGAATAACCGCGAAAGCGCTGCTTCTCAACGATCGCCTGTTTCAGCGATTGCACTTCGCGGATAGCCTGGCGGATCTGCAAGGAGTCCATGTCGGCGCTATCTTGTGACGTGCGATTGCAGAGGTAAAGTCCTTTGTCGCTGCTTTCTGCAAAACAGAGTATCCTCTCATTCAATATTATAAAAACTCTGCAATTCAGAATAAAAGCTCGACAGCCAAGGGGGTAACTTGTAATCCAGAATCTTGTCGCGCCGGTTGATTTTCCCATGTCTCCCGCGCCCCGAACGGCCTTTTGTCATGGTTTGGCTGTTCGGGGCGCGGCTGGCAGGGCATCGTGGCTTTTACCAGACCACTGCTTGCCCTGTAAACTGGCTGCTACTGGGGGTGTATTGCTGGAATTCGACGCGCATGCCGTTCGGGTCGGTCACCCAAAACTGGTAGGTCTGGTCCTTGCCGAGCTTGATTTCTTCGGGTTTGTAGCCGGCATCGACGAGCTTTTGCCGGGTAGCGTGGATGTCCGCACATTCCAGGCAAAAGTGGAAGAGCACGTGCGAACCGGAATCGGTCTCGATTCGGGGCTCGTAAAAGACCTCGATGTATTGGCCTTCGGTGATCTTGAAATACGAGCCGACAACCTCGCCGGCGCGGAAAAAGTCGAACAGGTGCTCCATCCCGAGCACGTCGCAGTAAAAGCGGTGAGTGGTGCTGAGATTGGATGTGCGGATACAAGTGTGGGCTAAGCGGGTAACCGGAGCGGGGGGCGTGGTAGAGGCCATGTGGCAAATTGACCGGCTCCGGTGGATTCTCAAGACCCGGAGATGCGTTTTTGGGGAGGCTGGCTGTTGCGCTCCCAAAAAACCTGATCGGAATAGCCCTGAATCCCCGGTTGGGTCTGGGCAAGCTCCAGTCGTTTCTGGGCCAGCAGGGCGTATTCGAGATCGCGCTCGATGCCCAGCACCTTGCGCTCGAGCTTGTGGCCGACGACCGCCGTGGTGCCGCTGCCGAGGAAGGGGTCGAGCACCCAGCCGTCGGGCGGGCAGCTGGCAAGCAGCAGCTTGGCGAGCAGCTTTTCGCTCTTCTGGGTCGGGTGATCGGTATTTTCCGGCATCGACCAGAAGGGGATGGTGATGTCGGTCCAGATGTTGGAGGGGTAGGTGTCGCGGTAATTGCCTTCGGCCGAGCGGTTCCAGTCCTTCGGCTGGCCTTCGTCATTGCGGTAGGGGGCCATCACGCGGCGGCGCAGCTTCACGGCCTCCACGTCAAAATAGTAGTCCGGCCCGCAGGTGCAAAACCAGATGTCTTCGGTGCAGTTCTTCCAGTTCTGGAGGGCGCCACGACCTTTTTCCCGCTCCCAGGTAATGCGGTTGCGCACGTGCAGATGGCGGCTGGCTACCTCGAATATCGAGTGTGAGGTCAGCCAATCGCCGCAAATATAGGCGGTCGCGGTCGGCTTGAGCAGGGGAAGCAGCGGTTGCAGGATGATTTCCAGCCACTCGGTATAGGCGGGCGCCTGCTTGCGGGCGAATTTCTGCCCGTTAAAGCTCTTGGCGAGGTTATAGGGTGGGTCGAGAATCAGCAGGTCGAAGGAGGCCTCCGGCAGGTGCGGCACCACTTGCTCAAACTCGGCCTGCACGATGCCGGGCTGCAACGTAGACGCCAGCGCCTCTGGCTTCAGTAGCTGAGGTTGTAAACGCTCGCGATCAGCCGCACTCAGGGTCAAGGTGCGGTTGCGGGGGGCACGGACTTTTCCCATGGCCGCAGGGGCTGGCTAAAGGTTGCGGACGATGGCCTTCGCGACGCCTTGGACGACGAGCTCAGAGACAGGGTAGAGCTCCGGGTAGTTCCGGTTTTCTGCCTTCAGGTAGGGCGCGCGGCCTGCGGGCGCGATGAAGCGCTTGAGCGTCGTCTCGCCGTCGATCAGCGCCGCTACGATATCGAGATGGCGGGGCGGCGATTGCTCGATGATAACGGTGTCGCCGTCAAGGATGCCGGCGTCGATCATGCTTTCGCCGCGCACCTTGAGTGCGAAGCAGCGGCGGCTGCGGCGGATGCCCGCCGTGTCGATATCGATCTGCAGACGCCCGATCTCGCCGGCTGGCTCCACGCCGTCGGGGTAGCCCGCAGCGATGTGCCCGTAGATGGGGATCTCCACTACGTCCACCGCCTCTACCGGCTGCTCCTCGTCATCGAGGGCGAGGTTGATGCGGAAGGTCCGCGCCTGGCCGGGCACGCGGCTGATGTAGCCCTTGCGCTCCAGGGCGCGAATATGACCCATCACGGCATTGGTGCTCTTGAAACCGAAGTGTTGCTCGATCTCGCGGAAGCTGGGCCACGTCCCATGATCCCGCATGTGGATCTGGATGTAGCCGAGCACCTCCTGTTGCCGGTAGGTCAGGTCCTTCATAGTGATGCTTTGTATACGTAAACATCTCTGCAGTGTCAAGATGTTTAGCGTATGCAAAAGAGCATCTATGGAGGCAAAAAAAACGAAGAAGGCTGACTTCTTCGTTTTTGGGTGGAATGGGCTTTTTACAGGCGCTCCGGCAACTCCGGTCGGGGAGGAATGACCGCCGCGATGACGATCAGCAGCAGTTGGCTCAGGATGAAGCCCATCAGCGCATAGAAAGCCTTGTCCATAAAGCCGTAGCTGTGCAGGCCGATGCCGAGCATGTTGGTGCCGAACCAGCTCCAGGCGGTGATGATGTTGCCCACGAGGGCCATCTGCATAAAGCCGGTGGGCCCGATTACGCGACCCCAGCGGGCGTGCAGCATAGCGGCGCCCCAGAGCACGATCATGAGTGCCCCGTTTTCTTTCGGGTCCCAACCCCAGAAGCGCCCCCAGCTCTGGTCGGCCCAGATACCGCCGAGCACAGTGCCGACAAAGCTGAAGAGCAGGGCAAAGCAGGTGGTGCCGTAGACCATACCGCGCAAGGCCTTTTCGGCGTCTTTGTTCATGCCGTTGGGAATGCGCGCGAGCAGGAGGTAAATGATGCCGAGGAAACCTGCGAGGAAGGTGGCGGAGTAGCCGATCGTCACGGTGGGCACGTGGGTAGCCAGCCAGAAGTTGCTATCGAGCACCGCGCGCATGACGCCCATGGTGTCGCCTTCCTGCTTCATCAGGTGGGCGGCAATGATCAGCGTGGCGTAGCCGATGGCGGAGCCGGCGGCGGTGGCAAAGCCGTAGCGGAAGCGGTCTTCGATCAGCCAGCAGAGCAGAATGACAAACCAGCCGATGAAGATGGCGGACGAATACAGCGTGGTGACCGGGGGGCGCTCCTGAATGTAGATCCGCCCGCCGAGGCCGTAGGTGTGCATCAGGAAGGCCAAAATCATCAGGATGTAGGCGGCCGGGCGCAGCGTCTTGGGCGCAAAGATCCAGCTGAGGGCAGCGAGCAGGAAGGCGAGGATGTAGACGATCTCACTGAACAGGAACGGGTTCAGCTGGTTGAGGAACATCTCGAAGCGCACCTTGTGGTCGAGCCCCGCGAGCCGCTCGTGATACTGGTCGTTCAGCAGCTTCACCTGCATGTCGAACTGCTCGATGTGGCCGTTGCGGTAGGCGTGGGCGAGGATGGCCCACTGGCGCAGGGTGGCGGGCATGCGCTCGCCTTCGAGGGTGGCGAGCAGAATGCCGGGGAGGCTGCGCCAGCTGTCGGCCTGCACGTCGGCAGCGGAGGGCACGTTGCTCTGGCGCTCGATGGGGGCGCTCGCGCCTTGCTTCGACGGGAAGGGTTGGATCATGTTGGCCCGGGCCTGCTGGCTGTAGAACACCTGCAGGTCGCGGCGGATCTGGTTGAGCTGCTCCGCCATCATCGGGTCTTCCGGCGGCTGTTCGACCGCTTTGCCGAGGCCGGCAATGAAGTCGTAGGTGGCTTCCGCCGTGGAGACTTCCTGGCTCAGGGGCGAGGCCACGACTTGATCCGCGAGGCCGTCGTAGATCGAAAGGGCCGTGTGCAGCTTGGACAAAGCGCTTTGATAAGGGTCGCGCTTGGTCGGCTCGGGGTCGATCAGTTGGAATTGTTCCTCCAGCGTCTGGAGGTGGGGCATCAGTTCCATCAGCGAGAAGTATTTCTTCTTTTCGCTTTCGGCGTGGAGGATGTCCTTAATGTCCGGGTGGTCGATCCGGAAAATGGGGGCCTGGGCGGCTGCGGCCGGGTCGAACCACAGGTCGGCCAGCCAGTTGAGCGCCTCGCGGCGTTCGCCTTCGGCGTTTTGGTAGTGGTCCTTCTGCGCGATCAGGAGGAGGTTGATCCGTGCCACGCTGTCGATCGGCATGATGCGGCCGCTGGCTTGCACGGGCAGGGCCCCGAGCCCTGTCAGGTTGATCTCGGTATGGTAGTTGGTGGGGCGGAACTGCCGCCAGAGCAAGCTACCGATGAGCAGGGCCAGCAGGGCGTAAAAAATGTAACGGGCGGAGAACTTCATGCTTGGGAGGTCTCGGTTTTGCGACGACGGATGACGCCCTGGAAGAGACCCAGGATGAACTGGAAGAGCAGGCCGATGGTGACGAGGATGCAGGAGATGTAGGGGATGGCCTGAGCCGGGTTGCGCACCACCTGGAACATCGAAGCGGTGTCGGCATCGGCAAAGGAGGCCTGGTAGAAGGTCAGGCCTTCGTAGCGCAGCGGGTGGTTCATGTAGATACGGGCGTCGCGAGCGTGGTCGCGGCCCTCTTCATGGATGCGCACGTCGCTGGAGAAGTTGTAGGGGACTTCGGTGCCCGGGTAGCGGTCGTGCGAGAAGTCGACCAGCTCGATGGACGCGGGCAGGTATTGGCGCTCCTTGCGCAGGGCGATCTCGTAGGTTTTGCCGTTGTATTCGAAGACCTGGGGCGGGAACCACATGATCATGGGGCGCTCTTGGCGGAAGGCTTCCGAGACGACCCAGCGACCGAGCGGCTGTCCTCCGGGGCCTTGCAGCTCCACGATAGCCGTGCCCCAGTTTTCCGCGCCCTGCTGGTAGCTGACACGGGCGGGCAGCACCGTCAGGTCGCGCTCGCTCACGATCCCGCGGTCCACCTGATAAAACTGAGCGGCGTCACTGGCTCCTTCAGGCGTCATGGCTCGGGATTGGACGATGGCGTTGGGAAAGTATTCGAGCACCTGCACATGGAAGGGCAGGGTAGACGAGCGCAGCACCGGGCGGTCGCGGAAGCTGAGCGGCTTGACTGGCCATGCGGTGACGAGGTCCTGACCGTTCACGTCCTTTTCGATCACGACGATTTCGTTGTCGTAAAAGTGCTCCACGAAATTCTTCTGCGTGCCTTCGTTGAGCCACAGGAAATACTCGTCCTGCTTGATCTGGGTCCAGAGCTGACCAATCAGCAGCAGGGTGACGCCGGAGTGGATCAGCACGATGCCCAGCTTCTTCCAGCTCGCCCGGAAGTAGCGGAAGTGCGCGCAGATCAGGTTGACGATCAGCAGCGGGCCGATGAGGTAGCCCCCAGGGATCGGCAACTGGAGCCAGCCGAGCACATCGGCCGCCGGCCATTGCTCCGGGTAGTGCCAGAGCGCCACTACGTGCTCGAAATATTGATGCTGAGCCTGGTAGATGCCGTAGCGGGCTTGGTCGAGGGTGCCGAAGAAGACCAAGGCCACGCTGGCGATCAGCAGGATGACGGTCAGTTGGAGGGAGCTGAAAAACTTGAGCAGTGGTTTCACGTCAGGATGGGAAGGCGGGCAGACGACACCCGCTTAAGGAAATGGAACTGGCGCTATGAACGCAGCTAAAAGGAATTTATTCCAAGGTAAATCGCGATCTATATGCAGAGCTTTCGATCGCTTTTAGCGCGAGGGCTCCGCCGCAGGCTTTTCGGCGGGCGATTTTTGCGGCGGCTTCACGAAAGTAGGCAGCAGGGCCAACACGGCGAAAAAGGCCGTAGAGATCATCAAGCCTGGCAGGTCATCGCGGGTGACGACGGGCACGAAATGCTGGGTATTGCCTGCGATCCCGCTCACGTTGCCGATCAGGGTGAGGGCGCCGCAAAGGGAGAGGATCAGGCCGCCCAGCCCGATGCTGTTCAGCAGAGGAGATAAAGAAGATTTACGGGGCATGGGCTCAGTGGAAGCGGGTGGATTGGACGTAGGCCTTGAAGGCTTCGCGCTCGCGTGCAACGAGGGCGTTTGGCCCCGTCAGCTTGAAGAACCAGGTGTTGCCGTGGTGCGGGACGATGGCGGCAATGGTCGCCTGTTCGCCCGCTTCGAAAATCTCGACATACTTGGACTGCTCGCCGTCGACGACCATCGGCTGCAGCGCCTGCGCCAGTTGGTTCGCATTGATCGGCGCCAGATTCAGCTGTCGGCGCCAGCGGTTGACATTGGCCAGGTCGCCGCCCACATCGCCGGGGAAGGAGGTGACCGACATATCGGCCTCACCGCCTTCTCCACGCACGACATAGCTGGCGCGGCGGACATTGGAAGCGGGCGCTTCTTCCCAGTGGGAGGGGGCCTGCCAGCGGGGGTCGTGACCACCGGTATTGATCGCACCTTCGGGAAGTGTCTGGGCGGCCATGTTATCCATGTCGCTGCCTGCGTTGGCGGCAAAGGGCGCGCGCGGCATTCCGCTGTTTGAGGGGGGTGGGGGTGCTTCTTCGGTGGGGACGCGGTAGGTGACGGCGTCGGGGCTACCGTCGCCGCAACCGCCCAGAAGCACCGTCAAGGCCAGGGCGGGGATCGATTTCCAGAGCTGCATGCGGTGGATTTAGGCCAGCACCCTTCGCCGTGTCAAAAGCAACCGGCCAGCTGCGTGCACCTCTTTATTCCCCCCGAGGCAACTTTGAGGGCAATCATTACTGCTGCTGTTAGGGTCGTGAACCAAAACTGTTAATCACGTTGCTCTGGGGTAAGGACTTCAATACTGCGTTTTCGGCTGCTTATTCTCAAGGCGCACCGACAACGCTGTATCTGTCATGAGTCTGGTCTGGAACGATCGCTATACCACGGGGCACCCCCGTGTCGACGAGCAACACAAGTCGCTTTTTGCGTATTTGAACGACCTTGAAGGCCTACTGCGCCTTCGTGAGTGTGACACGCCTATGGTGGAAAACCTGATCCGCTCTCTGGGCGTGTATGTGCGCATTCACTTCGCCTGCGAGGAATCGTGCATGGAGATCCACCGCTGCCCCAATGCAGAGAAGAACAAGCGCGAGCACGCCATCTTTTTGCGCGAGTTCAACAGCTTTCGCGAGGCATGGCGGCAGGAGGGCCCCTCGCTGGAGCGCCTGCAGATGCTGCACCGTGCGAGCGAGGCGTGGATCGTGCAGCATATCTTCAAGGTCGACCAGGAGCTGGGCGAGACCCTGAAGGAGCGCGACTACAATTTGGCGCAACGCGAATCGCATATCCGCTGGGAGGCCGTGGCCAACTAGCGCCGCATTGCTCGCGAAACTTGACTCATGGCCTACGCCCTTGTCTGCTGGGCCGATGCGTTACATCTCCACGCGTGGTGCTACGGAGCCCATGGGTTTTTCCGAAGCGGTGGCCACCGGGCTCGCCCCGGACGGCGGCCTGCTGCTGCCCGAATCTTTCCCCGACCTCAGCGGGGAGCTCGATGCCTGGTCTCGGTTGACCTACCCGGAGTTGTGCGAGGCGTTTTTCCGCTATTTCGCGACCGACCTCGCGCCCGAGGTGCTGCGCGACCGCATTCGCCGCAGCTACGCGACCTTCGATCATTCCAAGGTGGCTCCGCTGGTCCGCCTCGACCCGAAGACCTTCGTGCTCGAGCTGTTCCACGGCCCCACGCTGGCCTTCAAGGATTTTGCGCTGCAGCTCTTGGGTAACCTCTATGAGGAGCAGATCCGCCGCACAGGCAAGCCGATCAATGTGCTCGGCGCGACAAGTGGCGACACCGGCTCGGCCGCCATCCACGGCCTGCTGGGCAAGGAAGGCGTCAACATTTTCATCCTCTACCCGCGCAACGGCGTGGCACCGCTGCAGGAGCGGCAGATGGCCTGCACGGGCGCCCCCAACGTCCACCCGATCGCGGTCGATGGCACCTTCGACGATTGCCAGGCCATCGTGAAGGACCTCTTTGGCGATCTGGAGCTGAAGCAGCGCTACAACCTCAGCGCGATCAACTCGATCAACCTCGCGCGGGTGATGGCGCAGTGCGTCTATTATTATGCCGCGTGGTTCCAGCTGCCGGCCAAGGCGCGCGAAAACGTGGAATTTGTGGTGCCGACGGGTAACTTCGGCAACATTCTCGCCGGTTGGATGACCCAGAAGATGGGCCTGCCGGTCAGGCGCTTCTGCGTCGCCACCAACCAGAACGACATCCTCTACCGCCTCTTCGAGACGGGCCGCTACGAGGTCGATTCCGTCCAGCCGAGCCATGCCCCGAGCATGGACATCCAGGTGGCCAGCAACTTCGAGCGCTTCATCTACTTTCACGAAAAGGGCGATACGGCCCGCGTGAAAGAGATCATGCAGACCTTCAAGGCGACTGGCCGCTACACCTTTGAAGCCTTCGAGCGCGATACCTTCCGCGCCTCCAAGGCTACCGATGGCGATATCGAGCGCATCATTGCCGACGTCTACCGCCGCTACGGCTATATCGTGGATCCGCACACGGCCACGGGTTTTGTCGATCTCGACCCGGCGATGACGAGCGTCGTGCTCGGCACAGCCCACCCGGCGAAGTTCCCGGACACGCTGCAGCAGGCCATCGGCTCCGAGCCGACCGCGCCGGCGCTGGAAGAACTCAAGGCCCGCCAGCTGCACCGCAACGAGTTGCCCGCGCAGGCCGAGACGATCCGCCAGTTCATCGAGCAGACGGTGCGCTTGTAAAAGCGCGCGCTTGCCCTTCGCCCCACTCGGCCCATACTGCGAGCCCATGATGGAGCAAGCGCAGGCTTCCGAGACGAAAGTAAAATGTGGCGTGGTGGGTGTCGGCTCGCTCGGCCAACACCATGCCCGCCTCTACGGTGCCTTGCCGGAGGTCGAGCTGGTGGGGATCTACGATGCCAGCCCCGAGCGTGCGGCCGAGATTGCCGAGCGCCACGGGGGGCGAGTCTACACCAGCATCGAAGAGCTGGGTGCGGCCTGCGACGCCGTCAGCGTGGTCGTGCCGACCAACCTGCACCGCGACATCGCCCTGCCGCTGCTGGCCCAGGGCTGCCACTTGCTGATCGAAAAGCCGATCTGCGCCAGCCTGCAGGAGGCCGAAGAAGTGCTCGCCGCCGCCAAGGCTGCCAACCGCATCGTGCAGGTGGGCCACATCGAGCACTTCAACCCGGTGATGAGCTTCCTGGAGGAAAACGTGCACGATCCCCGCTTCATCACGGCGGAGCGCCTTGCGCCCTTCACGCCTCGCGGCACCGACGTCGGCGTAGTGCTCGACCTGATGATCCACGACATCGGCATCATTCTGGAGCTGGTCAAGAGCCCGCTGGAGCGTGTCGAGGCGGTGGGCGTGAATGTGCTGACGGCCCATGAAGACATCGCCAACGCGCGCCTCGTCTTCGAAAACGGCTGCGTCGCCAACCTCAACACCAGCCGCGTGAGCCTCAAGAAGGTGCGCGAAATTCGCGTCTTCCAGCCTGAGACCTACCTTTCGCTCAATTTCATGGAGCAGAGCGGCCACCTGATCCGCAAGCAGGGGGTGGCGCTGGACAAGCAGGATATCCCGATTGAGCGTGACGAGCCGCTCAAGCTGGAGCTGGCCTCGTTTGCTGAGACCGTGCGCAAGGCGGGCGACCCCAAATTTTCCGGCGACATGGGCAAGACCGCCCTCGAAGTCGCCATCCACATCACCGACCTGATTCGCTCGGGTTGGAAGCGCTAGCACGCCCTCGATGCCAGATTCTGCGCCTCTTCTTTCCGCCCAGGTGGCCGGGGCCGATGTGCTGATCGTCGCCGGTGAGCACTCGGGCGACCAACACGCCGCCCGGCTCGTGCGCGAGCTGCAGTCGATCCGCCCAGACGTATCCGTCGCTGCCCTCGGCGGACCGCAACTGCAGAAGGCCGGGGCAGGGCTGTTGTTCGACCTCACGGCACACAGCGTAGTGGGCCTGGTCGAGGTGCTGAAGCACTACAGCTTTTTCAAGCAGCTTTTCGATGAAACACTGGCCTGGATCGAGCGTCACCGGCCCAAGGTGGTCGTCTTTGTCGATTACCCGGGGTTCAACCTGCGACTGGCCAAGCAGCTGAAGGAGCGCGGGCTCAGCCGCAAGGGCGGGGGAGACGTGGCGACCTACTTCTACGTAAGCCCGCAAATCTGGGCCTGGAAGGCGCACCGCCGCTTTACCATGGCCGAGCAGCTCGACGAGCTGGGCGTGATTTTCCCATTTGAGGTCGATACCTACGCCGATACGAGCCTGCCGGTGAAGTTCGTGGGGCACCCCTTTGTCGAGCCCGACCACGTGAGCCCGGTAGATTACGATGCGCAGGCGCCTGTGCTGTTGTTGCCGGGCAGTCGTCGCCAGCCGGTGCAGCGCATTTTCCCCACGCTGCTGCAAACGGCGGCTGCGGCGATCAAGGAAGATCCATCGCTGCGCTTCACCGTGATTTATGCCGAAGACGCGCTCAAGGCGCTGATGGAGGAAATGCTGGCGGCACAGCCCGCGCTGCAGGGCAACGTCGACTTTGCGGCCAGTGGCGAGCCGGTCGCAGGGCGCGCAGTCTTGACCAGCTCGGGCACGATGTCGCTCGCTTGCGCGTTGGCGGGCCTGCCGGGTGCGATTCTTTATCGCGCGCACCCCGTCACGTACTGTATCGGGCGTCGGGTGGTCAAAATCCGCTACCTCGGCATGATGAACCTGATTCTCGACCGTCCGATGTATCCGGAGTTTATCCAGGGTCAGGCGCAACCGGCACGGCTCGTGCGCGAGCTTCTGGCCCTGCAGAGCCCGTCACGCGTTGCGCGGGCCCAGCAGGATGCGGCCGATCTTCGCGCTGCGCTGACTCAGGAGCGCGGCGAAAGTGCGGCCCAGCGGATCGCGGCGTTGATGGGGTAGCCCGCACGCCGGGATCCGATGATCCCTATCAGCCCCGTCCATCGGTAAGCGTCTGCCAGGTGGCGGCTTCCGCATGCAGATCGTATTTCAGTAGATTCTGCATTCGCAGGGCGCTAATGTCTCATTCCGGTTGACGACGCCGATCAATCCGCAACGCTGTAGAGATTCCCATGGCCGACGAAGACAAAAAGCCCAGTAACTTTATCCGCGATATCATCGCCGAAGACCTCGCGAGCGGCAAGCACCAGGCGACCCAGACCCGGTTCCCGCCCGAGCCCAACGGCTATTTGCACATCGGCCACGCCAAGGCCATCACGATCGACTTTGGTCTTGCGCGCGAGTTTGGCGGCAAGGTCAACCTGCGTTTCGACGACACCAACCCGGTGAAGGAAGAGACGGAGTTTGTCGACGCGATCAAGGAAGACATCGCCTGGCTCGGCTGGACGTGGGACCGCGAGTGCTACGCCTCCGATTACTTTGAGCAGCTCTTCGCGTGGGCCTGTGACTTGATCAAGCGCGGCCTCGCTTATGTGGACGACCAGACGGGTGAGGAAATCCGCGCCAGCCGGGGCAACCTGACCGAGGCGGGCAAGCCGAGCCCCTATCGTGACCGCTCGCCGGAGGAAAACCTCGACTTGTTCCAGCGCATGCGCGCGGGCGAGTTCCCGGACGGCAGCCGCGTCTTGCGCGCCAAGATCGACATGGCGAGCCCCAACATGAACCTGCGCGACCCGGTGATGTACCGCATCATCCGCCAGCATCACCACCGCACGGGCGACACCTGGTGCATCTACCCGACCTACGACTACACGCACGGGCAGAGCGATTCGCTGGAAGAAGTCACACACAGCCTTTGCTCGCTGGAGTTCGAGGATCACCGTCCGCTCTACAACTGGTTCATCGAGCAACTCGGCATCTTTCCCTCGCGCCAGATCGAATTCGCGCGGCTCAACCTGACCCGCACGATCGTGACCAAGCGCAAGCTGCGCCAGCTGATCGAGGAAAACCACGTCAATGGCTGGGACGATCCGCGGATGCCGACCTTGCGCGGGATGCGGCGCCGTGGCTACACGCCCGAATCGATCAAGGAATTTATGGCCCGGGTTGGGGTGACGAAGTACAACAGCCGCACGGAGTTTGCGTTGCTGGAGCACTGCCTGCGTCAAGACCTCGAGAATCGGGCGCCGCGCCGGATGGCCGTGCTCGATCCGGTAAAGGTCACGATCACGAACTTCCCCGAGGGCGAAACCGAATGGTATGAAGGCCCGAATCACCCGGGCGACGAGTCTTTCGGCACGCGCAAGGTGCCGTTGACGCGCGAGATTTATATCGACCGCGACGACTTCATGGAAGACCCGCCCAAGAAGTACTTCCGCCTCGCACCGGGGCAGGAGGTGCGCCTGCGCTACGCCTGCTACATCACCTGCACCAAGGTGATCAAGGATGCCGACGGCAATATCGTGGAGCTGGAGGCGGAGTTCGACCCCGAGAGCCGTGGCGGCAGTACGCCCGACAACCGCAAGGTCAAGGGCACGATCCACTGGGTTAGCGCGACCGAAAATGTGCCCTTCGAGTGCCGTCTGTATGACCACCTCTTCCTCAGCGATGACCCGGAAGATCTGGAAGAGGGTAAGACCTTCCTCGACAACCTGAACCCGGATTCGCTGCAGGTGATCCAGTGCTATGGCGAGCCGGAGCTGGCGAAGCACGGGATGGGGGACATCGTCCAGTTTGAGCGCAAAGGCTACTATTGCGTCGACCTGGATTCTACACCCGACAAGTGGGTCTGGAACCGCACGGTATCGCTTAAGGATAGCTGGAGCAAAAAGGGTTAGGCCTCTTCGCTTCACCCCGTCTTTGAACCGATGGACCGGTCGCTTTGCCGCCGGTCCTGAGGGCGTTGGTAAAGAGATGTAAAAAGGGATAGCTTGGGCTCATGGCCGCAACGCCAATCTCTCTCCCGCCGAAACCGGCATCTCTTCCCGCTGCCGCTCAGCCGAGGTTGACCCCGCAGCAAGCGTCTGCCGCCCTCATGCAAGTGGTGCGGCAGACACAAAGCTTTTTTGCTTAGGCCGAGGTGGGCGCCGGCGTGCCTACCTTGATGTCCACCATCAGATCGGAGGCAATGCCTTCGAGGGCTTCCCGCAGCTCGGCCGACGGCAGCTCCGACGGCACGCGCGCTTCCACGTGGGCGCAAAACAGCGTATCGCCCGACCAAGGGGCACTTTCCGTCCAGGTCGAGAGTTCTTCGATGTTGCCCTCGTGCTGGGCTAGCACCTGGGTCAAATCGCGGACAATGCCCGGGTGGTCTTGCCCCGTCAGCTCAATCTTGAAGCTCTTCCGCATCACGGGGGCGGTATCGGCTTCATCGGGCTGCACGGAGATCTGCAGCCCGGCCTTGCGTAGCCGTGCAAACCCGTCTTCAAGCTCAGGCTGGCGTCCCGGCGCCACGGTGATGCGCAGGATGCCTGCAAACTGGCCACCAAGGTGGCTCATGCGGCTGTCGAGCCAGTTGCCGTCGCAGGAGGTGATCAAGGCGGCCAGTTCTTCCACCAGGCCTGCCCGGTCGGGTCCAAGGATTGTTAATACAAGCGCCACTGCCATACGATGTGCATAAGGCAGGGCGCTGCGGTTGACAAGTCAGCTCTGCTAATAGCGGAGCAATGCGGCGAAGGGGCGCGTGCCCGGCACGTTGCTCGGGTCGGTCACAAAGACGTGGCCGCTGTTGCGCAGAGTCTCCTTCGCGATGAAGTCGGCAATATCGGTAGCGTCTGCCTTCACTTCGCCGTTGAGTAGCTTGACCTTATTGGCCTCCGCGTCGATCTCGGCGCTGCGCTGGTAGCTCGGGTCGATCAGGCAAGCTTCGACGCGACCAAAATGGGCGTCGAGAGCCAGCTTTTTCGGGTCCTGCTCACCGCGGCCCTGCTTGGCCAGCTCCTGGTTGATCTGCTCGCCCAGGCGTTCTACGCGCTGCTGACGCTCGCGGCGGAGAATCTCTCGGGCGGCTTCCGCCAGTTCCGTCGGCTTGCGGGCGTCGGGGTTGCCGTCGATAAAGCTGTCGACCAACTGGTGGTAGCGATTGGCCTTTTGGTAGACGCCGTGGTGCTCGGAAAGGCACGCGACGATCAAGGGCAGGTTGTCCGGGTTGATGCGCTTGCGCACCGCGACATCCACGCGGTCGAAGAATTCCTTGATCTTGCGCTCCTGGTGCTCTTCTTCACCGCCGGGGCCATAAAAGCGGGGGTCTTCCGTCGCTGGCCGGCTGCTGGCGGCGCGCGCCTGCAGGTTGTCCTGGTGCTCACGGAACTTGGAGGCCTCACTCAGGCTTTCGGGCATATCGGGCACCTCAACCTCCTCAAACTGCTCGTTGTGCAGGCGGTAGAGCACCACATGGCCTTTCGAGAGCTGGAGCACATAGGCGTCGAGCGAGCGCTCGAACAACGGCAGGAAGGGCATGACGCGCATCGAGCGGTCAAAGGCCCAGAATTCCTGCGGCTCGTAGGGCAGGCCGCCGATGATCAGGCTCTCTCCATTCAGCACGATGCCGAGGCCGGCACGCTGATGTTGCCAGAAGTCGTAATTGTCGACGAGGCCGTCCAAGGGCTCGAAATAACCCTTGGGCAGGTCGAGCTCCTTTTCTTCGGCAAAGCGTTTGATCTGCTGGAGATTATGTTTCAGGCGTGCCGGGTTGCCCAAGGTATCGCGTCCAGCTTTCGCCATGGGCATGGCAAGGGTGAGGGTGGGGAAACGGGTTTCGGGGTCCTTGATCTGCTCTTTGAGCAGTTCAACCGGCAATAGTTCTATTTCGCTCATGGTGAAGCCCATTTAGCCAAACACATGCCAGCCGGGTGCGCGGCTCCAACCCACCGGATTTACAACAGGTTGCAAGATTTGCGGCTAGCATCGTTAGTGCAATCTGCATGCGGATCTACAACCCATGGGGCAAGCTGCAAAAAAAAAATAGCCCCTTCCTGGGCTGGAAGAGGCTATTGCGTGACGAAAAGGCTGCTTGGTTAGCGCTTGGCCTTGGCGTCGGCATGTTCACGCTCCAGAAAGCGCAGGGTGACTGCCGGGACGTTGTCGGCCAGGAAGTCCGCGAACTCGCGTTTTTCGGAGAGGTTTTGCTCGATCACTGCCTTCAGTTTCTCGTGCTTGAAGCGGTCGGCGGTTGCGAGCAGCGAGACGTAGGAAGCAATGGCAAAATGGACAAAGCCAAAGTTGGAGAGCACGTATTTGACGGCTTCATCGCTGGCGGTCGTCGTCATCATCGACTGGAACTTGCCCGCGAGCGAGCTGACGCCAGAGAAGGCACTTTCCGGCTTTTCGCCCATGTCCTGCAGCGCCTGAGCGAGGCGGTCGGCCGAGCGCTTCGAGGCTTCGACCTGGTCATTCGTCTTCTCGGCAAAGAAGGGGTAGTTTTCAAGGCGCTTGGCCTGGCGCTCGAGCGTATCGATCCAGCCCTTTTCCATGCCATAGGCATCTTTCAGCCATTCGGTGAGTCGTGTGGTTGTATCGGTCATAGTTTAATTCGGGTTCGAGTTGAGACGTAACAAGCCCCGTGCCACATAAGAAGAGAAGGGAACGACAACTGCTATTCGTTGAAGCCTATGCCTGAGAAGCGCCTCCAGATTATTCTCAACCGCCGGTCTGGCACCTTGATCCAGATGGATGCCGATGCGGTTTCCACTCACATCCAGCAAGCCTTTGAAGAAAAGGGGTGGGTGGTGGAGGCCAAGCTGGTGGAGGGGCCGGATCTGGTGCCCGCGCTCGATCAAGCGGTCGAAGGCCCGGCTGATACGATCCTTGTCGGCGGCGGCGACGGCACCATTGCCACCGCCGTGGAAAAGCTGCGGGGGACCGACAAGACGCTGGCAATCCTGCCCTTGGGCACCATGAACCTGCTGGCCAAGGACCTTGACCTGCCCGACGACTGGAAGGAGGCGGTGGAAACCCTGCTGCAAGGCGAGGTGCGCGAAATCGACATCGCGATGGTCAACGGCCAGCCCTTTACCTGCATGTCCGTCCTTGGCGTCTATCCTCGCATCTCGGAGAGTCGGGAATCCTTGCGCGGGCAGGGCTTCTTTCTTAAATGGCTGCGCGTTTTCGGAGCCGGCATCCGGATCCTCGCGACTTATCCGCTCCTGCGGGTCAAAATTACCACGGCAGAGGGCGAAACGCACGAATTGCGGACTCGCTTGCTGATGATTTCCAATAATCAATACGAGCCCGGTGTGATCGGGCAGTTGCCTCGTCGCCGCGCACTGGATGAGGGCAAGCTCGGCATTTATGTTTACGACAATCCGGGGCGCTGGCAGATGCTTTACGTGACGGCCGCCTTGCTGCTCGGCTGGTGGGACAAGGTGCCCGACCTTCGGGCCTATGCCAGTAGCGAAGTCACGATCCAGCCTCGCCGCAAACGCAAGATCCGCACCATGACCGACGGGGAGATCCTGAAGTTACGCGCGCCCCTGAAATACTCGATCGAAGCTCGCGGCCTACGCATGCTTACCTCGCCTCAAATGGATGCAGAGACTTCCTGCCCAGAGCTGAAAGCGGAGGAAGCCTAAGACTAGTGACTACACTCGCACACATTTCCGACCTGCATTTTGGTACTACACGCCCGGAGTTGCTCGAATCGCTCCGGGCCGACCTGAATCGACAGCGCCCCGACATCCTGATCATAAGCGGCGACTTTACCCAGCGCGCGAAGAAGAGCGAGTTTGCCGCGGCCAAAGCCTTCATTGATACGCTCCCGCAGCCGCAGATCCTCGTGCCGGGCAACCACGACCTGCCGCACTGGAACCTGATCGAGCGCTTCACCAAACCGCTGCGTCGCTATCGCCGCTACATGACACGCAATATGTGCCCCTTTATCGAGACGGATCACTGTGCCGTCCTGGGGCTCAATACGGCACGCCCCGGCGGCTTTTATGCCGACTGGTCGCGCGGGCGGATCAGCGATTGGCAGGTGGAGGAGGTCCGGGAAACCTTCCGCGAAGTGCCGAGCCACAAGATTAAGGTCGTGGTGACGCATCACCCCTTTCTGGTGCCCGAATCGGCTGCGCAACGCGGGATCATCGGCAACGCGCGGGACGCACTGCACGCTTTTGCCGAAGCCGGGGTCGACCTCCTGCTCTCCGGCCACTTGCACCTGGGCTTCTCCGGGCACGCGTTGACGCACCATGAGATTGTCGAGCGCATCCTGGTGATTCAGGCGGCTACGGCGACTTCCACCCGCCTCAAGAACGAGCCCAACGCCTACAACTGGATCCGCCTCGAAGGCAATCGCATCGGCCTCGAAAAGCGCATCTGGCAAGGGCAGTCGTTTCGCTCGGAGCCGGAAGACACTTTCGAAGTCAGGCACATGGAGGACCCTGGGCGACTGGACAAAGTGCAGAAGAGATAATCTGCTTTTACCCTTCCCGTGGGGCCGAAAAACGGGTAGGCATGTGAAAAGACAGTTTTCTCATGACCACCGCCCCGCAAAACTCGGCCAATTCTCTCCTCCCCCTCGTCATCGAAAAGCACCTCGACCGCATCCTGGATACCTGGATCGCTGAGCTGCAAGTCGACGGAGGGCGTCTCCTCAGCCTCATCCGCGAAAGCGAACTGCGCGACCAAGCCGCGCGCTTCCTCGACCTGCTCCGCAAGGCGATCAAGGTCGCAGGGGTTAACCCGGAAAAAACGGCGGCCTACGACGAGTTGCGCGACCTGCTCGACGAGCTCTCCCGCTCTCGCAGCGAACAAGGCTTTACGCCCACCGAAACCGCTACGTTTGTCTTTTCCCTCAAGCGCCCGCTCTTCCGCGAGCTGAAGCTGGCCCACGACGACAACGATACGGTCGCCCTGCTCGAAGACATCTGGCAGTCCACGATGCTGCTCGACCGCCTCGGCCTGAACACGACCGAAGTCTTTATCGCGACCCGCGAGGCTATTATCCAGCGCCAGCAGCAAGACTTGCTGGAGCTCTCGACCCCGGTCGTAAGCCTCTGGAAGGGCATCCTGGCGCTGCCGGTCATCGGCACGCTGGACAGCGAGCGCACGCAAACGGTGATGGAGAGCCTGCTGCAAAAGATCGTCGCGACTGGTTCCGACATCGCGATCATCGACATCACCGGTGTGCCGGCTGTCGACACCCTCGTCGCCCAGCACTTGCTGAAGACGGTGACGGCAGCCCGCCTGATGGGCGCTGAATGTATCATCAGCGGCATCCGCCCGCAGATCGCTCAGACGATCGTCCACCTCGGCGTCGAGTTGGGCAACGTCACGACCAAGGGCACGCTGGCCGATGCTTTCGCTCTCGCGCTGAAGAAAAAGCGCCAGAAGATCGACGAGATCTAAAGCACGCGACGCATGTATCGGATTCCCATCCTACGAGTCGAAGAGTTCCTCCTGGTTTCCATCCAAATGGACCTGGACGATGCGCTGGCCATGCGCCTGCAGGACGACCTGACGAACAACATCTCCCGCCACCATGCGCGGGGGGTCCTGATCGACATTTCCGGCCTCGAAATCGTCGATTCGTTCATCGGTCGCATGCTGGCCGACATTTCCGCCATGGCCCGGATTCAGGACTGCCACACCATTGTGGTCGGTATGCAACCCGCCGTTGCAATCACCTTGGTCGAACTGGGCTTGTCGCTCAGTGGTGTGCAAACTGCACTGAATATCGACCAGGGCATGCGAATTCTGCGCAAATTGCCCGCCGAGTGGGGCGAGGAGGAAACCGATGAGCGGGAATGACGGCCTTCAGTTGCCGATCTCAACCGAGCCAGATGTCGTCTACGTCCGCCAAGCTGTCCGCAAGCTTGCCAGTGAGTTGGGATTTTCGTTGATCGACCAGACGAAACTCGTCACCGCCACCAGTGAATTGGCACGTAATGCGCTAATTTATGGAGGCGGAGGTATGGCAACCATCGAAAAAATTTCCCAACACACCCGGACCGGCATTCGTCTGACGATTGTCGACCAAGGGCCCGGCATTGAGAACATCGAAAAAGCCCTGCAAGATGGGTATTCGACCGGCTCAGGCTTAGGCTTGGGGTTGGGTGGAGCCAAGCGCCTCAGCAATGAGTTCGAGCTCCAATCCACACCCGGCGCAGGTACCAAGGTCGCGATTACGCGATGGTTATGATGCTTCGTGGCACTGCCATTGCCCGCCAGCCCGTGGCGGAGCGAGGCGATGTCGGCTGGGCGAGGCGGCAGATAGTGGAGCTGGCAAAACGCCACGCCTTCAGCGATTCTACCGTCTCGCGCATCGAGATCACCGTCCAGGAGGCGGCTCGAAACATCATCAAGCACGCCGGGCGCGGCATGATCGTCGCGCAGACGATCGCTTCGGAAGACGACACCCAGCTTGATGTGCTGGCGATCGACAACGGGCCTGGCATGGTGGATGTGGAGCGCTGCCTGCAAGACGGCTACTCCTCCGCCGGCTCCATGGGCACTGGGCTTGGGGCGCTCAAACGCTTGTGCGACCACTTTGCGATCTTTTCCCAGCCTCAACAGGGCTCCATTTTCCTGATGCGTTTTCTGGGGCGGAAGCCGAAGCAGCCTGCCAAGCCTCGTGAACTGCCCGAGGCCGTTGCAGGGCTGCTGGTGCCGCATCCCAACGAGCAGGTCTCCGGAGATGGCTGGAGCCTGCAGCGCATGCCCGATTTTACGCTCGCCTTCCTGGCAGACGGCTTGGGTCACGGGCCCGACGCTGCACGTGCGGTCTTGGCTGCGCAAGATTGTTTTCAGCACATGTCGCAGCAAGACCCGCGACAGCCATTGCCGCAGATGATCGACCAGATGCACCACGAACTGCGCCGGACTCGTGGGGCTGCGGTGGCGTTGGCCCGCATCAATCGTGGCCAGCGGGATGTCGAATTCAGCAGCTTGGGCAACGTCCAAGGGTTGATTGTCGATCGTTCTACGAGCAAACACCTGCTTACATCCAACGGCATCGTGGGGGTCGAAAAATCCCGCGCCACTGCGATGTCCTACGGGCTCAACCCCAATCAGGCCTTCATCATGGCCACCGACGGCCTGCAATCCCGTTGGCAGCTGCCGGCATCGCATGATTTCTGGCACCAGGATCCCATGATCGTAGCCGCATACCTTTTTAAGCAATTCGGGCGTGGTCGCGACGACGTTGGCGTCCTCGTCTTCCCTCCGCTGGCATGACCTTCTATGCCTCACTCTGAGCTTCACAGCCCTGATCAGATGCCCCGCTTCCTGCAGGAATGGCGGGACGTGCTGACTTGTTTGAAGCTCGATGGAGGCAGCCGCGTCAGTTATGGGCTGATTCTGGAAGAGCTGCTACAGCTGGGCTTGCAGGATGGCTTGAAGCTGCGGGTGGAGCCCATTGGAGAAAAGAACCGCCCGGGAGTGCGCGTAACCTGGGCCAAGCAGACGCCGGGGCAATGGTTGGAGTCATTTCGGCAGCAGACTCAGCGCCTCGCGGTGTCTACACAGTTGATCGAAGACGGGCTGGAGCTGACGACTGACCCTCAGTTGCGGATTTTCGATACGCCGCTCGACGCAGGCGGCTGCCTCGACGTGCTCTACGAGTTGAAACAGCGCCGCCGGGAGAGTGCCGAACTCAACCGGGAGATTGAGGAAACCAATCGTGGCGTTGTGGCCTTGTATGCGGAGCTGGAGGCAAAGGCGGAGTCCGTCCGGCAGTCTGCCGAGATGAAGCAGCGCTTCCTCTCCAACATCACGCACGAGTTTCGCACGCCGCTCAAGTCGATCGTCAACCTCAGTAGCATGCTGCTCGATCGCTTCGACGGAGACCTGACGAGCGAGCAGGAAAAGCAGGTATCGCTGATTCAGCACGCGGGCGATACCCTGCTGGGGCTGGTCAACGACTTACTTGACCTGGCCAAAGCAGAATCGGGCAAGCTCACGGTATACTATACCCTGGTATCGCTCCGTTCCGTGCTTGCGAGCCTGAAAGGGCTCATGCGACCGCTGCAGGCCCAGCAGTCGGAAGTGGAGCTGCTGATCGAAGAGCCGCAGCAAGACCTGAAGTGGGAGACCGACGACGGCAAGCTGACCCAAATCCTGCGCAATCTGATTTCCAACGCGCTGAAATTTACCGAGCGCGGCGAAGTCCGCCTCACCGTTGAGCACGACGCCGAGATGGTGCGCTTTTCCGTCAGCGATACAGGCATCGGCATTGCCCGAGAAAACCTGGAGCGGATCTTCGAAGAATTTATCCAGATCGAGAACCACCTGCAAAAGCGGGCCAAAGGCACCGGCCTCGGTCTCTCGTTGTCGCAACGCCTGGCCCAGATGCTGGGCGGCTACTTGACGGTTTCGAGCGTGCTGGGGCAGGGGTCGCGCTTCACGCTCTATCTGCCGCGCGATCCTACCCAACGCCTCGCTCTGCCGGAGAGCGGTATCGCGGAGGTGGATACAGAGGAGCTTGAGCCGGAGGGTGAGCCGCTCGCCGCCAACCGTGTGTTGCTGGCTGAAGACAACGAAGCCTACCGCTACTGGCTGGCCAACTTGCTGCGTCAGCGGTTTGACGAAGTGCTGGAGGCCCCCGACGGCCAGGAGGCGTGGCAACTGTTGCAGCGCGAGCCCGTGGACCTCGTCGTGCTTGACCTGCAAATGCCGCGCATGACAGGCTGGGAGGTGATGGATGCACTAAAATCGCATCCTCAGTTGCGGAAAGTCCCTATTGTCATCAACAGTGCAGAGTCCCAATATTCCGTGCCTTCGGAGATTGCAGAAAGTTTCGCTCCGGTTTTTCTCGAAAAGATGGAGATGGGTGACTCGCAGGCCGCTCACCTCGCGCTCGACCATGCTTTACGTCAGCTCCAGAAGGCACGAACCGCTTCCACGCCCGAATGTTAAGCCAAGAACAAAATACGATTCTGATCATCGACGATCAGGAAACCAACCGTTATACGCTCCGTCGCTACCTGGAACGCGCCGGATACGTGGTGATGGAAGCCGGAACGGGTGAGGAAGGCCTGCAACTGGCTGAGCGTGGCCCCTCCCTGATCATTCTCGACGTAAAGCTGCCGGACATGATCGGCTATCAGGTGTGCCGCCAACTGCGCGCACACGAGCGCACGAGTTCGATCCCGATCTTGCAGACATCCGCTGCCTTTGTGGATTCCGACGATGTGATCGAAGGCCTCGAAAGTGGTGCCGATGGTTACTTGCGCGACCCGATCCGCCCGCGCGAGTTGATCGCTACAGTCAACTCGCTCCTGCGTATGCGTCGGGCAGAACAACGGGCCGACCGTCTGTCGCACCGCTGGGAGGTGTGCCTCGATTCCTTGCCTCAGTTTGTCTGGATTCTCAACGAGCAGGGCAAGGTGACATACTCCAACCGCCGCTGGCGCGAGCATGCCGCTTTGTTAAAGGTAGACCCGACGGAAGCGTTTATCGACGAGGTCGTGCATCCGGACGATCGTAGCGCACTGCAAGCTGAGTGGACCACGGCGATTCGTGACAAGCAGCAGTTTGCCAATGAATACCGCCTGCGGACGGCAGAGGGGGAATACCGCTGGCAGTTGGTCCGTGTCATTCCGCTGCGTTCGGCCAATGAATCGGCGGATTACTGGGTGGCGAGCTCGACAGACATCCACACGCAGAAGCAGGCCCAAGTCGCAATGGTGGTGGCTAAGGAGGAAGCCGAGGCCGCAAGTCGCGCCAAGTCCAACTTCCTCTCCAACATGAGCCATGAAATCCGCACGCCGTTGACGAGCATCATCGGCATGGCGGAGATCTTGAAGGAAAAGGCCGACCTGGAGCTGCAGGAAATGGCGGACTTGCTGCACAGCAACAGCCAGCGCCTGCTCGCGACGATCAACTCCGTGTTGGACCTCGCACGGCTGGAGAGTGGAAAGACGAAGCTCAGCATCAAGCCGGTCGATCTCTGCCAGGAGATTCGAGAGACCGCCAGCATCATGAAGCTGCAGGCCCGCGATGCCGGGAACGAATTGTCTCTGGAGGGCTGCGACGATGGCTTGCCGATCGAGGCCGACCAGTCGGCGCTCCACCGCGTCCTCGTCAACCTGCTGGGTAACAGCATCAAATTTACGCAAAACGGCCGCATCTGCATCAAGGTCGAGCGGGCGGAGCAGATGGCTCGCTTCACCGTGGAGGATACTGGGCGCGGCATTTCGCCTGAGTTTCGCGAGCGTCTTTTCCGCCCCTTCGAGCAGGAATCGAGTGGTGAAGACCGCCGGCATGAGGGCAGCGGCTTGGGGCTCGCCATTACCTACCAGCTGGTGCAGCTGATGAACGGGCGGATCGAGGTGCAAAGCGAGGTCGATCAAGGCACCCGCTTCATTGTCTCGTTGCCTCTGGCTGTTGGCGTCGAGGCCGAGAAGCCCACTGGGGGGGAGTCGACGGGCCTGGGCCTCAAGATCCCGGGTGCCACGGGCAAGCGAAAAGGCCCGATCCTCGTGGTGGAAGACAACGCCCACACGGTGAAGGTGATGCGATTGCTCCTGCAAGACCGTTACGATATCGATTTTGTGCTCACGGCGGAGGATGCGCTCGAGCGGGCAAATGAAGTGCGCTACCATCTCGTCTTCCTCGACATCAATCTGGGGGAGACCACCGGGATCAATGCCTTGGAGCAGCTGCGCCAGTTGCCCGAATACGACAAGACCGTGATGGTGGCCTTTACTGCCTTTTCCCTGCCAGGCGACCGCGAGCGCTTTGAGTCGATGGGCTTCGATACCTACCTGGGCAAGCCATTTCGGGCGGAGCAACTGATCAATCTGATCGAGAAATCCCTCGAAGAACCGGACTTGGTGCGCTCGTAAGGGCTCACTTCTCCCATCGTGGTGCTTGCCAGCGGCCTCCGCGCTTCCTATGTAGGGGGCATGGAGTCTCACGAGATCGTCAAGCAGTGTCTGACCCAACGTAGTCCCAAGGAGTTGGCGCAAGAACTCGGCGTCTCCGTCTCGCTCGTCTACAAATGGTCGCAGCCCACTCATGCGCAACACAGCGGAGCCATCAATCCGCTGGATCGCGCGCGTCAGCTGGACGACGTCAGCGGCACGCAGGCGGTGACGCGCTGGATGGCTTCCAAGGCGGGCGGTTTTTTCCTCGCCAACCCGGAGGTGCAGGATGAGGCGCACCGCGATTATGTCACATGCATGAACCAGCTCGTCCAGGAGTTTGCCGACATGCTCGCGACGGTGACGCAGTCAGCTGTCGACGAGCGGATTTCGCGCCTCGAAGCCACTGAAATCCGCCAGCGCTGGGATCAACTCAAGGCCGATACCGAGAGCTTTGTCAGCGCCTGCGAGCGAGGCGATTACGGCGCGGTCGGCCTCCAGTCGATCCACCATCGCCCGGAAGCTCTCAAACGCCTCGAAGCCTAAACTTCTGTTTCCACCCTCTGCATCCGCGCAGCCTTGTCTCACGGTCTGTTTTTCTCTAGCATTCCGGCCCTATGGTGGCGATTGAATACCTGACGCTGCCAGAGGAGGTCTTGCTGCTGCGCGCCTTCGACGCCAAGGCCAATTTCGTCCGCAAGGAAGCGGATAATCATTTGGTGTACCTGGTGGCAGGGTTGGTAGAGCTTTTGTTACGTGGGCGCATCGGGCTGGACCCGCGTCGCCAGTTGATCGCTCAACGCGAGCAGCCGGACGACTGGCCGGAGCGCCAGCCGCTGATCTCGATCGAGCGCAGCATCCGCCAGCTCTTTCCTCTTTCACTGGAAGAGGCGCTGGAGGTCTTGACCCACGAGAACCTGTTGGCGGCCGAAATGGTGGCGCAAGGGCTCGAGTTCAAGGGCGTGCTGCATGTGACGGAGCGCCGCCGCCTCGGCCTCTTCAAGGAGCCGCATTGGCAATTGATCAACCCGCAAGTCATCGAGATGTTGCAACAGCGGATCTGGAACGCAGCCAACTCAGCCGATTGGCCAGACTTGCGCTGCCTGGGGGTCTGTTTTCTGGGCTACTCGGGTGCTCACTTCGGCCCGGCTCGCCAAGCTGTCGTGAGCCAGGCCTTCCGCCGCTGGCACCAGAAAGCGCAGGAAATCGTCGCGATGGCCTCCGGGCGTGGGCTCGACCCGGAAGAGCGGCAGGTCGCGGCCTTGATGACCTGCCTCGACGCAATGGACCGCTGGCGCACCCGCCAACCCCTTGACCGCCTTGGCACGCGTATCGACCATGACTGAGAGGCGTGGGCCGATAAGTTTTTGTTGTTAGACGCGATTCGAAACGATTGGCTGGGGCTATGGCCAAGGATGCAATCAGCCGCCCCGAGTGGGCCGAAGGTGGCCCTGAGCAGGGCTTCAACAGCTTTGTCCGCGCCGGGACGGAGCCGGCCCTCAGTCGCACGCGCAGCGTCAAGCGCCGCCCGACTCTGCAGGTCGAGGATTACGTGAAAGGTGTCCTGGCGGGCGATCGCACCACGCTGGGCCGAGCGATCACGTTGATCGAGAGCAACGCTCCCGCCCACCGCGAGCTGGCCAAAGAAGTCCTCGCCCAGTTGCTGCCCCATGCGGGGCGTTCCGTCCGGGTCGGCATTACCGGCGTCCCGGGCGCGGGCAAGAGCACGACAATCGAGACGATTGGCAAATGGCTGTGCGACGAAGGCCACCGGCTGGCGGTGCTGGCGATCGACCCCTCATCTTCCGTCACCAAGGGCAGCATCCTGGGCGACAAGACGCGCATGGTTGAGCTGTCGCGCCACCCCAACGCCTTTATCCGGCCATCGCCCAACGGCGGCACGCTGGGAGGCGTGGCCCGCAAGACCCGCGAAACGCTCCTGCTGTGTGAGGCTTTCGGTTGCGACATCATCATTTTGGAGACTGTCGGGGTAGGGCAAAGCGAGGTGACGGTACGCTCGATGGTCGACTTTTTCCTGCTCGTCTCGATTGCCGGAGCCGGTGACGAGTTGCAGGGGATCAAGAAGGGGGTTATCGAGCTGGCCGACCTGATTGCGGTCAACAAGGCCGACGGCGACAACCTCCAACGCGCTCGCATGGCCAAGGCGGAGCTTAATCGCGTGCTCTCTTTTCTCGCGCCGGCTACCGAGGGCTGGAAAACCAAGGCCGTCATGTATTCCGCGCTGACGCGTGAGGGCATCCCTGAGCTTTGGCAAAAAGTGGAAGAGTTTCGCCAGTTAACGCTAGAGAATGGCCAGTTTGAGCGTCGTCGTGAAAGGCAGCGCGTCGAGTGGATGGATGCGTTGCTGACCGAGGGCCTGCACGACCTGTTTTTCCGGGATGCATCGGTGCAAGGGCGACTGGTCGGGCTGCGGCAGAAAGTCGCACAAGGCGAAGTGCCCGCAGCTCAGGCGGCAGAGGAACTGCTGTCGCTCTGGAACCAATGATCGGTCGCGAAACAGAAGCACTTTCCCCGGGCCAGGTATTGCCGCCCGCCTTTTTTGCGGCGGGTGCGCTGCCGGTCGCCCGCCAGTTGATCGGTAGTTATCTGTGCCGCCAGGAGGGGCCGGGCGCCCCGATCCAGCGCTGGGCGATCCACGAGACCGAGGCGTATACGGGGCCGGACGACAAGGCCTGCCACGCCGCCAAGGGCCTGACGGACCGCACGCGCGTGATGTTTGGCCCACCCGGCGCGTGGTATATTTACCTGTGCTACGGCGTGCACTGGATGGCCAACATCGTCTGCGAGCGCGATGGCTACCCGGCGGCGGTGCTGCTACGGGGCGCTGGACCGACGGATGGGCCAGGAAAGCTGACCAAGGGGATGGTGATCACGGCCCTGCAAAACGGCAGCCTGGCCACTCCCGCTACCGGGCTTTGGATCGAAGCGGCGCCGCCCGTACCCGATGATGAGGTGCTGGTGACGCCGCGTATCGGGATCGGCTATGCGGCGGAGTGGGTGGAGAAGCCGTTCCGCTTTATCTGGAAGAAGGCGACGCACGACCTGAAGCCCGCCCGCTGGAAGCCTGCCGCCAATACCCAGGCCAGCCAGCGCAAAACCTGACCTTGCCAGGTAGACAATTTGGTCTTGGAGTTGCGCGAGACTGGATTCACAACTATATCCATGTGCAGCAGGGATTGACCTGCTGTGTGTCCGAAACGTCATGCCTGAGCCTCTTTCTTATCAAGCCATCCGTGAAGCTACCGCGAGCCAGTCTCTTTTTGAAGACAAGACCTGGCGCCTTTCGCCCGAAGCCTGGCCGCTGAGCCCCAAGCAGTTGCAGCAGATCGAGCAGATTGGCCAAGCCTGCCTTGAATTTTACAAGGCAGTCGAGCTGCTCTACCAGCGTTCTGCGGAAGGGAAGAACATCTTGCGCAATCGCGAGCTGAAGACGCCCTGGGTGGCCGAATACCTCGACCGCGGCAAGCCGGAAAGGCTCGTCAATCATGCCCGCCACCGCAACCTGCGGCAGTCGCAGCCCATGGTCATCCGGCCCGACCTCCTGCAGACCGACGACGGCTTTGCGGTGACGGAGATCGACTCCGTGCCGGGTGGGATCGGCCTCACTGCCTACCTGAACCGTCTCTATCGCGAGCAGGGCGAGGTGATCGGCGGTCAGGATGAGATGCTGGACGCCTTCTACCGCTCGTTGTCGTCGTTGCGTTCGGAGAAGACGTCGCCCTTGATCGCGATTCTGGTGTCGGACGAAGCGGCGACTTATCGGCCGGAGATGGACTGGCTGGCCAGCGAGCTGCAAAAGCGCGGCTATCGGGTCTACGCATTCCATCCGAGCGATGTCATGCCGCTGGGCGACACGCTGTGCGCCGACATCGGCGGCAACCCGGAAGAGATCGACATCGTCTACCGCTTTTGGGAACTCTTCGACCTGCCGAACATCCCGGTGGTGCCTTACATCCAGGAGATGCTCGAAGGGGGGCAGCCGCTGAAGGTGAGCCCGCCAATGCGCCACTTCCAGGAGGAGAAGCTGAACCTCGCGCTTTTCCACCACCACCGCTTGCAAGACTTCTGGCGCGAAAACCTGAGCAAGCGTTCGCTCAAGCTGTTGAAGAAGATCATCCCGCAGGGCTGGATCATGGATCCGGTCGACCTGCCGCCCAATGCCGTGCTCGATGCGCCTACGGTCGGGGGAAACCCGATCTATAACTGGGAGCAGTTGGCCGAGGCTTCGCAGAAGGAGCGTAATCTGATCCTGAAGCTGAGCGGCTTCCATGAAAACGCCTGGGGCGCACGCTCGGTCTTGCTGGGCAGCGATGCTTCGCGCTCGGAGTGGGAAGAGGGCATCCGCGAAGCCATTGCCGAGGCCTCCAAGAGCCTTTATATCCTGCAGGAATATCGGAAACCCAAGCGGCTGAGCCACCCCATCTATCGCGAGGATGGCAGCGTTGCCCCGATGGAGGGTCGCCTGCGCTTGTGCCCGTATTACTTCGTCGAGGGCGACCAGGCGAAGCTGGCGGGCATTCTGGCCACGTTTTGCCCGGCGGACAAAAAGATCATCCACGGGATGCGCGACGCCGCCCTCCTGCCGTGCCGGGTCGACGAAAATGCCGCGACCGAATAGGTTCGCGGCATGTGTTAAAAGCAAGCTGTTCCGCCTCGATCAGGAGTCGCTCGTGCGAATGAGGATCTCCTGATTGGTCGGGGCGCTGCTCAGCGGCACGCCCGGCGCATAGACTTCGCGCACGAAGCCGCGCGCAGAGGGGCGCAACAGGTCCTTTGAGCCGTCTTCCCAGTTGATTACGAGGTAATCGCTGAAGAGGCGCCATTGGCCCTTCATGTCTGCCGCGCCGGGGGAGGTGCGGCGCGCCTTGCCCCAGCCGTCGATCTCGATGGACTTGAGGCTGGTGTTTTCCATTACCGGCTCCCAGCGACCGCGGATGTCGTTGACGGAGAGGAATTGCACCTCGCCGGCATTGAAGAGGCGACCGGCATCGGCAGTCGAAGAGCGGGCGGCTTCGCGGGTCTGGCGGGGCTTGTCGCTCCAGCCCTGCTTGCGGTTAAACGTGGCGAGCTCCAGTTTGCCACCGGAAGTCTGGCGCAGGATGTCCTTGGTCCCGCCGCTCCATTCGATGTAGGCGTGGCCGTTTTCTTCGTGCCAGCGACCGGTGGAGCCGGGCGATTCGTCCCACGAGCGCAAGGCGGTACGGGCTTCGCCGCTGCGGGAGAGGAAGATGTAAAAGTGGTCGCTGCCGCCGCCGAAGCCCATGAAGCCGCCGCTGCTTTGCGGTATTTCCCAGTAGCCTACGTAGTTGCTCTGCAGAGGCGCGGGCCGGGCAGGCTGTGCGGGCGCAGCCGGGGTGGCTTCTTCGCCGATCACCGGGCTCTCGCTCTCCGTGCCGGTGCTCGCAGGCGCAGGACCGGAGGGGGCCGCGCCGCCGCCTGCCGCGAGGCTGCCAACTTGACGCGGGTCGAGGCGGGTCGCACGGGCTTCGTCGATCGGCTGGGCGGTCAACGGTTGCCCGGCTTGGAAGCTCTTGCGGACGAGGGAGGAGGGGCCGCCAAACTCAAATACTTCCACGAGGCCGGATTCCCAGCGTGCGACGAGGTTGTTGTCCTCGATCGTCCACTTGCCCTTGATGATGTCGTTGGTCTTGGTGCCGGTCCAGAAGGCGGAGATCCCGCCGCCTGCCTTGATGTTGATCACACAGCTATCGCCCGCACTTTCCCGAATGAGCCAGAATCCTCGATAGTCTTCCGCCGAAACGTCTTGGGCATTCAAAAGGGGCGCAGAAACGGAAAGGGCCATCAGGCTGATGAGCCGTAGGGATCGGAACAAGGACATAATCAGAGTTGAAGTGGTGCTGTATCGTGAAAGGCCGCCGTGAGCGCTCTTCCTTAAAAGACGGCAATTTAAAAGACTAAGCGAGCGCCGAAAAGTTCAAAATCGAAAGACTCACCAGGCCTTGGCGGACGACGGCCCGATCGGTCGCATGATCTACCTGTGGCTCGGGAGGCCGGTTGTATTCGAAATCAAAACGGTTGGGGTGGGTGGTGCCGAAAAGGCAGCGGGCCTCGACGCGCGCGGGGCGGGTTTCGACGACTTCGGTGCCTTCCTGCATGGGGTAGGGGAAGTTGAGATTATGCACGTGCAGTTCCGAATTGCAACGCCCGGCTATCTCCAGGGCGAGCTTGGCCGTGATTTTTGCGCCGGCCTTGACGGTGCGCAGGCCGTCCTCGGGCAGCTTGCCCCCGCTGCGGGCGGCTTCGCGAAACTCGCCGGCCGGCAAGGCCTGAGAGGCGGCAATCGCCGGGATGCCCCAGTGCGCGCCCTCGATCGCTCCTGCGAGGGTGCCGGAGCTGAGGATGAGCGGCATGCTCGTGTTGTAGCCGATGTTGATCCCGCTGACGACCACATCGGGCTTTTCCGGCAGAAGGTGGCCCAAGGCGATGTTGACGCAGTCGGTGGGGGTGCCGTCGATGGCCCAGCCCTTGGCTTCGCCAAACTGCACCTCTTCGGCCTCGACGCTGCGGCGCCGGCTGAAGGCGCGGCCGATCCAGCTTTGTTCCTGTGCGGGCGCTGCGATCACCACGCGAAAATGCGGCGTCAGTGCCTCCAGCAGCAGTTGAAAGAAGATGGAATGGACCCCGTCGTCATTGGTTACCAAGGCAGTCGGTCGCGTCATAAGCGGGCACTATGGTGCATCTTTGGCTCTCGCGCCAAGTATTTCGTATGAGCGGTTGAGCAGGGCGCTGCGGGTTTTTACAGATCGGTGACGCCGATTGGCGGTTCCTGTGGTTGCCTTGCGCGCGACAATCCTTAAGCTGCGGCGCGTCATGGATGTTGTCTGCCCTCGCTGTGCCGCGCCGACCAAGGCCGAAAATGTGGATCTGACCAGCGGTCTGGCCAAGTGCCACGAATGCAATGCCGTGTTCGACTTCCGTACCCAGGTGGGCGGCCAGGCGGTGATCGAGCGTAAACCGGTCGAGATGCCCAAGCAATTTAGCTGGCAGGAAGGCTTCGATGGCCTTTCGCTCGTTTACGCCTGGAAGGGGGCCAGCGCCTGGTTTCTGCTGATGTTTACGCTGTTCTGGGATGGGTTCATGGCGGTGTGGTACGGTATCGCCATCACGCAGGGCCAGTGGACGATGGCCGCTTTTGGCGTCATCCACCTCGCGGTCGGTGTGTTCCTGACTTATTTCACGCTCTGCAAGTTCGTGAACCGGACAGTGATCACTTTCCAGCCGAGTCGAGTCACAATTCGCACTGCGCCGCTCAAGTTTATGATGGGCAGAGATCAGGAATACGAGCCGCGCGACATCGAGCAGGTGTATTGCGAGGAAAAGATCCGACGGACCAAGAACGGCACGAGTCGGAGCTACCACGTCAAGGCCCGCTTGCGTTCGGGTGACGATGTGGATCTGCTGAAGAACCTTGATGGCCCTCAACAGGCGCTCTACATCGAGCAGGAGATCGAACGCACCCTCAACATCCGGAACGTCCGGGTTGAGGGTGAGATGGTCCCGTAAGGGGCTATTCGGCCGGCTTTTGCTCTTCCGGCTGCTCCCGGTGGCGGAAGCTCTCCACCACGAGGCGCGACAGTTCCTTGTCAGGATTGCGCGCCATTTCGCCGGTGATGACGAAGGTCTGCTGCCGGGTGTTGCGGGCGATGATTTTGAGACCATGGACAAAGTCGCGGAAGCGGTCTTCGCAGATCGCACGGATCGTCTTGTCCTGATCGACGGCAGCATCCACCAGCACATCGGTGGCCTCGTTGGCAAACGAGATTTCGAGCCCGTTGACTTCGGCAAAGTCTTCGGCGAAGGCCTTCAACTCACGGCAAAGCACGCTGCGCTGGAGGTGGGCGTTGTCGCGCAGGAGGGCCTTGAGCGCCTCATGCGGGCTTTCGACCGTCTCGCGGGTGACTTCGAAGGACTGAATGCCGGTGCTGGGCAGCTCGAACTTGAATTCGCGGAAGATCTTTTCGAACACGGTCATCAGGCCGCGCGCGCCGGTTCCCTCGTGGTGGCCGCGTTCGGCAATGGCGTCGAGGGCTTCCTTGGTGATCTTGAAGTCGATCCCATAGCCTTTGAAATCCTGCCGATACTGCTCCAGGATGTTGCCTTCGCTGGTGGTCATGATCTGCACGAGATCATCTTTGCCCAGCGGGTTGCAGGCGACACGCACCGGCAGGCGGCCGACGAACTCCGGTTCGTAGCCGTATTTGATCAAGTCCTTGGTCTCGACGCGGTGCAGGTAGCTGGCGTCGTCGTGGTCCGGCTCTTCGACCGGGCGCCCAAAGCCGATGGGCGTATCCTCCAGGCGCTTTTTTACGCTCTCGCTCAGGCGATCGAACGCACCGGAGACGATAAAGAGGATGTGGCGGGTGCTGATCGTGCGCTTGCGGCTCTTGCCACGCTGCGCCTCCATCATGGCCTGCATCTGGCCCATCATGTCGGTCGCGCTGGTCAGGGGCACCTCGGCGTCTTCCATCAGCTTCAGGAGGTTGATCTGCACACCGCGGCCCGAGACGTCCTTGCCGCCCTGCATGTTGCTGGAGCTGGCAATCTTGTCGATCTCGTCGATGTAGATGATGCCGTATTGGGCGAGTTCGGCGTTGCGACCGGCGGCGCGGTAGAGATCGCGCACGAGGTCTTCTACATCGCTGCCCACGTAGCCCGTCTCGGAAAACTTGGTCGCGTCGGCCTTGACGAAAGGCACGCCGATCAGTTTTGCCGCCGTCCGCATCAGGTAGGTCTTGCCGACGCCGGTGGGCCCGAGCAGGAGGATGTTTTGCTTGTGATAATCGCGCTCCAACAGCTCCGGGTTTTCCAGGCATTGGCGTACGTGGTTGTAGTGATCGCAGATGGCGACCGATAGCACACGCTTGGCCTCCTGCTGCTTGACCACGAAGCGGTCGAGGTAGTCTCGAATCTCGCGAGGCTTGCGGTTGAAGGCCTGAATGGCCTGCAGCACCGAATCGTCGTCAGGCTCCGTTGGAGCTCCTCCAGAGGTGCTTCCAGCGGTGGCTCCGGAGGAAGATCCTGGACCAAATGGGCTGTTTAAATTGACTTGTCCGCTACGGATGGCTTCTTGCAGTTTCTCCTGCAATTCTTCCAGCGGGTTCTTGTTGTCGTCTTTACTCATTTTTTGGAAAAAGCCGGTGGTTGGCTTGACACATTCCCAAGTGTCAGATAACTAGTGACTTCAAATTGGCTTGCAACCCCTCTAACAGAATCTTCTATGGCTGCTAACCTCACCAAACGTGATATCGTCCTGAGCATCTACGATAAGACGGGCTATCCGCAAAAGGAGGTTCGTGAAATCGTTCAGTTCACACTGGACACAATCGCAGATGCTCTTGCTGAGGGGCGGAACGTCGAGCTGCGCAATTTCGGTGTCTTCGAGGTACAAGTTCGCAAATCTCGAATCGGACGCAACCCCAACAAGCCGGAAAAAGACGTGATTATCCCCAAACGGGCGGTGATCAAGTTCAAGGCCGGCAAAGAACTCAAGGCCGAGCTCAAGGATCTCGACCTAGGTCAGATCACGACCGAAGAGTAGGGGCTCAGTCGCTCTTTCCGCTCCCTTTACAGCCCTGGCAGTCGCCAGGGCTTTTTTCATAATCCCAACCTTCGACCGGCTTTGGCTTGCCTTGTGCGGGCGCAGCCGTTCGATTGGCACCTTTTCCGTCATGTTCCAGCCTCTACCCGGTTTTCGCGATTTCTTCCCCGACCGCTGCGCCAAGCGCAACCACATCTTCCGCTTGTGGACGCAGACGGCGCGCAGCTTCAACTACCAGCAGTACGACATCCCGACGCTGGAGCCGCTGGAGCTGTTTACGCAAAAGAGCGGCGAGGAGATCGTGGGCCAGCTCTTCAACTTTACCGACAAAGGTGGGCGCGAAGTGGCCTTGCGCCCGGAGTTGACCCCCTCCCTGGCCCGCATGGTGGGCAGCCAGGCCAACTCGCTGAAGCGCCCGATCAAGTGGTTCAACATCGCGGAGAATTTCCGTTATGAGAAGCAGCAGAAGGGTCGCCTGCGCTCGCACTACCAGCTGAATTGCGACATCTTTGGCGAGCCCGGCGCAGGAGCCGACGCCGAGGTGATCGCGACCGCAGTGGGCTGCCTCGCCGTCTTCGGCCTCGGCCCCAACGATTTCGTCGTGCGCTTGAGCGACCGCAACCTGTGGCTGCACTTCCTCGCCAGCCAAGGCAAGACGGGTGACGATGCCATGGGCGTGCTGGGTGTGGTGGACAAGATGGAGCGCATGGAAGAAAAGGAGGCGGTCGAAAAGCTGACGGCCTTCTTCGGGGGCGAAGCGGCTGCTTTCCTCGCTCGTGCGCGCCAGTTGATCGCCTGCCGCTCGCTGGAAGACCTGCAAGCGTTTTTCGGCGGGCTGGCTCTCGAAGGGGAATTGGCCGACACGGTGGCCGCCCGCCTGGCCGAGTGGAAGAACCTGCTGAGCTGGCTAGAATCGCTGGAAGTTGGCGACGTGCTGCGGGTCGACCTCGGGATCGTGCGCGGCTTGGCCTACTACACCGGCTTTGTCTTCGAAGTTTTTGAAAAGGGTGCCGAGGGTGAGTTGACCGGACGCGCCCTCTGTGGGGGCGGTCGCTACGATCACCTGGTAAAGAAGCTCGGCTATACCGATCTACCGGCGGTCGGCTTTGGCATGGGCGACGTCACCATTACCGACCTGCTTGAATCCAAGGGCCTTTTGCCGGACTACATCACCGCGCCCGACCTCTTCCTTGTCGTGGGTAATGGCGAGTTGGAGCGCAAGCAGGCCCTGCACGACGCCCACCGCCTGCGTTCCGTCGGCTACAGCGTGGAATACCCGCTCAAGGACGTGGGCTTTGGCAAACAGTTCAAGTCGGCGGCTCAAAGCGGAGCACGCTTTGCCCTGATCTATGGCGAAGACGAGGTCAAGCAACGCCAGGTGAAGGTGCGCAACCTGCAGAGTGGCCAAGAGATGGCGCTCATGTCGGTCTACCTGATCGACGCTCTAGGCCAGTTCTTCGCCGAAGGCATGCCGGAAGAGCATGGGCACGGCCACGAGCACCCGCACACACATTGATCCCCAGCTACTTGCGGTCGAGGGCGGATGGCCTCACAGTGGGGTAAGTCATGGAAGTGATCCCCACCGAAGCCCACCTCGATCCCGACAAGGACAAGCTGCGTCAGTTCCTCGAAGCCTGTCGCGACGCCGCCGAGTCGGACCAGCACTTCAAGCTCGTCAGCATCTCCCGCACCTGCCGCCACCTCGACCCGTTGGCGGTGCTGGAGAGTATTTACGAGCCCGGTGAGCTGCACTTTTACCTGGAGCACCCGCAGCGCAACGAAGCACTGGCCGGGGCCGAGGCGGTGGTGCTGGGCACCTGGAGCGGCACGGATCGCTTTGCGCAGGCCAAGGCCTTTGCTGAGGATGTGCTGGAGCATACTGTGGCGGTCGGTGATGTGGCCTCGCCCTTTGCCGGGCCGCACTTTTTCGGTGGCTTCACCTTTTTCCCTGAGCGGCAGACCCCGCAGAATCCGCCTCCGCCGACCGCAGGCAACGGTAACCTCCCGGGCCCGGAGGAGCGCAAGACGGGGCAGGGCGATCCCGAGCCTTACGAGCCCGATGGCTTCGACGGCGACTTTGAGCCCGCCACGCTCTTCGTGCCTCGCTGGCAGGTGGGGCGCCGTGGCAACACCTACACAGCGGTCGCGAACTGCCGGGTCGACCCCGATGCGGATATTGATGCGTTGACGGAGAAGATCTGGGCGGCCTACCAGAAGTTCATGACCTTCAATTACGAGCAGGCGCCCGTCTCTCGCCCGAACGAGCTGGTGCGCCGGTCAGAGGTGGGCCCCGAAACGGGCTATGAGTCTCTGGTGGCGGACGCGGTGGACGAAATCCAGGCGGGGACGCTCGACAAGGTTGTGCTGGCGCGTGCGCTCGACCTCCATTTTGCCCGTCCGCTGCAACCGCTGGAGACGCTCAACAGCCTGCGCAATCGCTTCCCGACCTGCTTCAGCTTTTCGTTTGAGAACGACAGCGGGCACAGCCTGATTGGGGCGACTCCCGAACGCCTCGTGCGTATCTGCCAAGGTAAGCTGCAGACGGAGGCCTTGGCTGGCAGCGAGCCGCGCGGCGCCAATGCCCGCCAGGACGCTGCTCTGGCGCGAGCCCTCCTGGAGAGCAGCAAAGACCGCCACGAGCACGAGGTGGTGGTGGAAGAGCTGGTCAACGGCCTGCAGACGCTCGGGATCGAGGCCGACTACGCGCCCGAGCCGGAGCTGGTGCAACTGGCGAACGTCCAGCACCTGCGCACGCCGATTGCCGCCGATTTGCCGGAGAGTCTGCACCTGCTCGACGTGCTGCGCGTGCTGCACCCGACCCCTGCCGTGGGCGGAATGCCGCGCCAGGGCGCATTGGCCCACATTCACGATGTGGAGCACTTCCCGCGCGGCCTCTACACGGGCATCGTGGGATGGTTCGACCACGCGGGCAATGGCGAGTTTGTGGTCGGTCTGCGCAGCGCCCTGGTCAAGGATACGCACGCGCGCCTGTTTGCCGGGGCTGGCATCGTCGCCGGTAGCGAGCCAGACAAGGAGCGCCGCGAAACGGAGGTCAAGATGCAGGCCCTGTTGGAGGCAATCCTCGAAGGGCCGCAATCTGGGCTGGAAATTAAGGAGCCTACCGCGTAAGCTCATTTTCACCCGTGGCAGACGTAACTCCCCAGCCCGTCCGGCAATCCGACCAACTTGAATTGACGGTGGAAGAGCGGAAGGCCGCCGAGCCGATCCCGCCGCCAACCCCGGTGCCCGCGAAGCCTCCTTCGCTTCCGGGGACCGACCCGCGTGTGGTGAACACGGTGTGGGGGCAGCTCGCCGCCGCTGCCTTGGCCCGCCTCGGAGTGACACACGTAGTGGCTTCGCCGGGCTCTCGCTCGACGCCTCTGACCCATGCGTTTGCCGAGCAGGGTGGCTTGATCGTCACGCCGGTGCTCGATGAACGCTCGGCCGCCTTTTATGCCCTGGGCCTCGCCCGTGCCCGCGGAGAGCCGGTCGGGCTGGTCTGCACCTCGGGCACGGCGGCGGCGCATTACCTGCCGGCGGTGATCGAAGCCAGCGAGAGCCGGGTGCCCCTGGTGATTTTGACGGCTGATCGACCAGCGGAGCTGCGCTTTTGCCGCGCCGGGCAGACGATCGACCAAGTGAAGCTATTTGGCGACTATGTGCGCTGGTATGGCGAAGCGCGCGACCCCGAGGGTGGCGACGCCAGCCTGCGCTATTGGCGTAACCTGCTCGTCCATGCGGTGGAACGTAGCCGCTATCCGGTAGCAGGTCCGGTGCACATCAACGTGCCTTTTCGCGAGCCGCTGGAGCCGGTGCCGACCAATTTCAACGAGCGCCGCGACGCCCTGCTGAAGCATGTGGAGCCGCCTGCCCGCGTCCATGTGCAGGCGGAAATTCCGGAGCTGAACGGCAGCGGCATCATTATTGCCGGCCCCGCTCAGCCCGTGGACTTGCCGGCCTATCTCCAGGCGCTGAAGCAGATCGCGGAAAAGACGAACTGGCCGGTGCTTTCCGACACCCTCAACCCGGCGCGCCATCATATTGAGACGATCCCAAACGTCATCGCGGGTTACGACTTGATCCTGCGCCATGCCGAAGGCCGCAACTTTGTGCCGCAGCAGGTGCTGCAACTGGGCGATTTGCCCACGAGCAAGGCGCTCCGGCAGTGGTTGCAACTCCACCAGCTCCCGACGGTCGTCGTCGACGACGGTGCGGTCAATGCCGACGCGGCCCACGCCCGTTCGCAGCACTGTCGCTGCACGATCGAGACCTTTGCCCGGGATCTGCCCCGGAACCTGCGGATGGATATGGGCTTTACGGTGCGCTGGATGCGGGCCGACAAGCAGGCGCGCGCTTACCTGCGGGATAATCTGCGCGGGCTGGGTTGGCTCTTTGAGGGCACGGTGGCCCGCGCGGTGGCCGAGGCCGTCCCCGATGGAACGGCGCTCTATGTGGCCAGCTCGACGCCAGTCCGCGACTTCGAGTGGTTCTGGCCGGCAGGGGATCGCCAGCGGCGTATCTTCTTCAATCGTGGAGCGAACGGCATCGACGGCACGCTTTCGACCGCCCTGGGCGTCGCCGCTGGGCTGGAGCAGCCCACGATCCTCTACACCGGCGATCTGGCGCTGCTGCACGATACGAATGGCTTCCTGCTGGGGGCGTCCAAGTATTTCCGCAGCGGCCTGACGATCGTCTGCATCAACAATCAGGGCGGGGGGATCTTCGAGCACCTTGCCATCGCCAAGCAGACCGACCATTTCGAGGAGCTTTGGGGCACGCCCCAAGTGGCCAACCTCGGCGCGCTGGCCACCGCCTACGGGGTGAGCCACGAGCGCATCGATGATCTGGAGACGTTGCGCAAGCGCCTGGAGACGCTGCCCAAGCAGGGGGTGCGTCTGTTGGAACTCTGCACCGACCGCAAACGCGACGCCGCCTATCGCCAGAAGCTCTTCGCCGACTTCGAGTTGCCAAACGAGCCCAATTCGTAATCGTCTTTCACCATGCAGTGGCAAAAAGTCCGTGAGTTTGAAGACATTATCTACGAGAAGGCCGACGGCATCGCCCGGGTGACAATCAATCGCCCGCACCGCCGCAACGCCTTTACCCCCGACACGGTGGCCGAAATGATCGCGGCCTTTACCGATGCGCGCGACGACACATCAGTCGGTGTGGTCTTGCTGCAGGGCGCGAATCCGCAGACCGACGGCAAATACGCCTTCTGCTCGGGTGGCGACCAGAAGATCCGCGGCGAGCAAAAGGGCGGCTACATCGGCAAGGACGGTGTCCCGCGTCTCAACGTGCTGGAGCTGCAGCGCCTCATCCGTACCATGCCCAAGGTTGTGATCGCGCTGGTGGCAGGCTATGCTATTGGTGGCGGGCACGTGCTGCACGTGGTCTGCGACCTGACGATCGCGGCCGACAACGCCGTATTTGGCCAGACAGGCCCCAAGGTGGGCAGCTTCGACGGCGGCTTTGGCAGTAGCTACCTCGCCCGCATCGTAGGGCAGAAGAAGGCCCGCGAGATCTGGTATCTCTGCCGTCAATATAACGCGCAGGAGGCCAAGGAAATGGGCCTCGTCAACACGGTGGTGCCCGTCGACCAGCTGGAGGCGGAAGGCATCAAATGGGCGCAGGAGATCCTGCAACACAGCCCGCTCGCCATCCGTTGCCTCAAGAGCGCTTTCAACGCCGATGTCGACGGGCAGGCAGGCCTGCAGGAGCTGGCCGGAAACGCCACGCTGCTCTACTACCTGACCGAGCAGGGCGAAGAAGGCCACCGCGCCTACGTCGAAAAGCGCAAGCCCGACTTCAAGAAGTATCCCTGGCTGCCGTAAGGCAGTCGATGTTGCCTTTGAACGGAAAATCTTTATCACTCTTCTTGTGGCAACCGATCTGAAGGTCATCGAGCAGCAAGCCTTGGAGCTTTCGGCAGCCGATCGTGTGCATCTCGCCGATCGGCTCCTCGCCAGTTTAAATACTGAAACCGCCGATCTTGAGTCGGCCTGGGAGGCTGAATGCGAGCACCGGCTGGCTTCGTTCGAGCGTGGAGAAGTTGAGGCCCTTGATGGTGACTCCGTGATGCGGGAGCTTAGAGCGAAGCTTCGAAGATGAAGTATCGGTTCTTGCCTCCAGCTCGCGAGGAACTAGTCGAAGCAGCTCAGTATTACGCCTCGATTGAGTCAGAGTTGGGACTGCGCTTTTATGCTGAGCTGGAAAACGCAATCGGGCGTATACTCTGTTTTCCAGAGTCCTGGCCTCAGTGTTTCAGCAGATTTAGACGCTGCCGCCTCAACGTATTTCCTTTTGCCCTCGTCTACCAGATTCGACCGGAAGAGGTCTTGATTGTCGCGGTGGCGCATGCTCGCCGGCGGCCTGGCTATTGGCAGGACCGGCTAAAATAGCCAAGGGCTTGGCGATAGAGGAGGCCCGCAAGCCTCCTGTTAACTTCCGCAAGAATGCGGACCCCTTACTCGGCGAACTCGCCCGTCTGATCGAAGCCGCGCCAGGTGTCGACCATGACGCAATCCATACCGCAGGCGTCGGCTGCGCGCTTGCCGAGCAGGCTGTCTTCAAAGACGAGGCAGCCTTCGGGCGGCACGCCGAGTTGGCGGGCGGCTTCGAGGAAGAGGTCTGGCTCGGGCTTGGCGAGCTTGACGTCGTCAGCGGTCACCACGGCTTCGAAATATTGGCGGATGCCAAGATGCTTGAGCGTGAATTCGATGTCTTCGCGGGTGCCGCCAGAGGCCACGGCCAGCTTTTCGCCTCGCTCGTGCAGCTCCTTGGCCCAGCCGATGGCGTCGTCAAAACCACGAATCTTGGCCAGATGCTTTTGCACGTAGTCATTTTTCACCCGGATGACCACTTCGCCGTCGATCTGGGTGTCGTGGAGTTCGTTCCAGTGGTCGATCGTCTGTTGTAGCGCCATGCCGGCTACCGTCATGAACGAGTCGCGCTCCAGGCGGAGGGGGGCGTTCACGTGCTCCAGCGCATGATTCCATGCGAGCAGGTGCAGCGGCATGGAGTCGGCGAGAGTGCCGTCGCAGTCGAAAATGTAGGCGGGATACTTCCGGTCTCGATTGAAGGCCATCGAGAGCAGTCTGCCGCAGCCCTCGGCGGAGCGAAAGCCGAAAACGCCGAAAGATGCATCCACAAGAAAGCCCGGAGCTTTTGGCACCGGGCTTCCAGTAAAAGACGTAGCTGTCTCGGTCTTACACTTGGCCGAACAGGGTCTTGCCGACGGAGAGGAGGTCAGAGCAGCCTTCCGCAATGCGGGCGGCCATGCCTTCTTCGGCCTTCTTGAGGTAGCCGCGGGGGTCGTAGGCCTTCTTGTTGCCCACTTCGCCGTCGATCTTCATCACACCGTCGTAGTTCTTGAAGATGTGGTCGACCACGGGGCGGGTGAAGGCGTATTGCGCGTCGGTGTCGATGTTCATCTTCACCACGCCGTAGCCGAGGGTCTCGCGGATTTCGGAGAGGAGGGAGCCGGAGCCGCCGTGGAACACGAGGTCCATTTCGGCACCCTTGCCATACTTGGCCATCACGGCATCCTGACCTTGCTTGAGGATGTCGGGGCGCAGCTTCACGGCGCCGGGCTTGTAGTGGCCGTGCACGTTACCGAAGGTGGCGGCGAAGGTGAAGCGGCCGAGCGGGTTCAGCGCTTCGTAAACGGCCAGCATGTCTTCGGTCGTGGTGTAAAGCTTGTCTTGCGGGGTGTCGTGGCTGCCAGCGGCGCCGTCTTCTTCACCACCGACCACACCGGCTTCGACTTCGAGCACGATCTCGTTGGCCGCGCAGAGCTTCATCAGCTCCTTGGAGAGGGCCATATTTTCTTCCAACGGCAGGTTGGAAGCGTCGAGCATGTGGTTGTTGAAGAGGTTGTTTTCACCCTTGGCGCGACGCTTGGCCGTGGCTTCGATCAGCGGCTTCATGAAGCTGTCGACCTTGTTGGGCGGGCAGTGGTCGGTATTCAGACCGATGAGCACGTTGTATTGCTCGGCCAGGCGGTGGGCGGCTTCGGCGAGCACGATCACACCAAAGGCTTCGTTCTTGTGGTTCACGCCGCTGGCGAATGAACCGGCGCCGGTGGAGAACTGGATGATGCCGTCAGACTTCGTGTCCGCGAAGGCCTTCATCGCAGCGTTCAGCGTCACGATCGAGGTGCAGTTGATCGCCGGGTAGGCGTAGCCACCCTGCTGGGCGGCATCCAACATCGCGGCAAATTGTTTGGGAGTGGCGATGGGCATCGGTATTTAGCTAATGTTGAGTGTTTCTAATGGAAATCGAGCCGAGTATTAGCAGCGGATTTAATGCTGGCAAGGCTTTCGCTCCACTTTTTCTGCGAGAACAAACAGCGTAGGGCAAGGACAACTTACGAAATCCAGGCCTCGCGGGCAAAATCCCAGATAGCGGCGTTTCCACTACCCGGCGGCGAAGCAAGCAGCCAACTGTTGGTGCCTTTGCGGTAGAGGCGCGGATAGGTGTCGGTTCGCAAGCAGAGTTCGCCCAACTCGTGCCGCTCAACCCAAAACTCTTCGGCGCTTGCTTGGCCGATCAGCTTCAACCAGCCCAGCTCGCGGTGAAAGACCCAAGGGAAGGTCGCCAGCACCATTTCGCCGGCCCACGATGGGACGCGGCTGTCTTCAATCGGCAGCAAAGAGCCGAAGAAGGCGCGGTAGGGCTCCAAGCGTTCGAGGGCTTCGACAGGAGGCGTTTCCGCATGGCCCAAGCGCCAGCGTGCGTAGGCGTAGATGACTTCGTCTTGCTGGATGTAGGGGCGGAGCAGGGCGTCGATCTCCGGACGCTCGAGATAGGCCTTGGCGGCGCGGTATTGTTCGCGATCGTCGGCAAATTCGGCGGTGGTGTTGGCTGAGCGAATCTGGATCTTCCGTCCGGTTCGTTCCTCCAATGCCTGTAAATACGCGGGCATGTGCTCCAGCAGGCCCACGACGTCGATCAGGTCGATGGCGGCAAAGGCCCGTTCGGTTGCGCGGCGCAAGTTCAAATCAACGCTGCCCTCGGGGCTGACTCCGCCCAGCTTCTTGGCGTAGGTGTCGGCGATGTGCGGCAGGCGGTCGCTGTCGAGATAGCGCTGCAGCTCGGCGAGTGCGTCGAAGGGGACGTCCTTGGCCCGCTTCGTTTCGGGATCCGCGCTGCGGTTGAGGAAGATATTGTAGAGCACATGGCTGCGGATGCGGGCGAGCGGCTCCCGCAGCACCGTGGTCGACACTACCTCCTGGCGAAATTGCGCGAAGAGGTTAGGCGAAAACGGGTGATGCGCTCCGATGACGCGATAGCCTGCCTCATAGTAGAGCCCGAGTAGCGTTTCCAGGCTCTCCAGCATGCCCGCCTCGGCCTCGGCGTAGGAATTGGGGTGCCGCCGGTGGTAGACGCTATAGAGGTGCTGCTCCATCGGGAAATAGGGCGGCACCTCTGCCGGGGCGACTTGCCAAGCCTCAAGCAGGGCCTGATAGAGGGCTGTGCCCGCGCACTTCGGCAGGTGCACGAAGTGCAGGCGGGGCGGAAACGGCGAGCCCGTGTCTTCCATGGGTGGGCGCTATTGGCCTTCTTGTTCGGAGGCGTTGCGGGAGGCCTTCTTGGCAGCTTTTTTCGCGGCGGTTTTCTTCGGCGGGCGGGGCGGGAATTCGAAGCCGATACCGCCACCGTCCTTGAGCACGAGAAAGGCGTCGAAGAGGCGCTTGGTGCGGTTCGAGCGCAGGCCCTGGATGAGGCCCGTCTTGCCATCCTTGAGCAGCTTGGCGATTTCCTCCGGTGGGATGGCCTTGCCCAGTAGGGTGCGGCTCATGCGGAAGGCGTTCTTCTCCTCACCGGCGATGCTGTTTTCGCAGGCGTAGGCGTTCGGCGTCTCGTAAACCTTGGCGCCCGTTTTCTGGAAGATGCCGACCACGTTGAGTTCTTCGAGGTTGAGGCTCTCGCCGTCTTCGCCGTCCTGATTGGGCCCATTGCCAAAGTCGAACGTCACCTTGTTCATCGCGTCGAGGCGCAGCATGGCCGAGTAGGGCTTGCCGGCCTTCGAGCGGAAGCCGTCCAGCGGCCCGACCACGCGCTCGTTGACGAGGGTCTGCACTTCTTCCTCGGTCATCTTGCGGTTGCCGATGGTCTTGGGGACTTGCAGCACGTCGTCCTGGCTTTTGTAAAAGCGGAGGGTCTCGACCATGGTTTTCTGGTCGGTCGGGGAGACGATCTTGGTCTCCTTGGTGCCGGCGTCCTCTTCCTCAAAGTCGCGCGTGCGGTTCACAATGGCCTCGGTCAGGCTGACGATGCCCTGCATGAACTCGCCGCGGCTCAGCTGGCCCTTTTCCATTTCGAGCAGCTTGAACTCCCACTCGCCGGTCAGGCTGGGTTGGGTCAGCGCATCGGCCTTGATGGCGCCGAGGAAGTCGAAGAGGTTCTCGGCCTTGACGGTGGGAAGGAGGTTCTTGCCTTCGCGCTCGAGGTATTTTTCGCGCAGCAAGTGCTCGATGATCGAGGCGCGCGTGGCCGGGGTGCCAAGACCTTTCTCCTTCATCGCTTCGGCCAACTCTTCGTCGTCGACCAGCTTGCCTGCGCCTTCCATGGCGGCAAGCAGCGTGGCTTCGGTGAAGCGGGCCGGCGGCTTGGTCTCGTCTTCCTCCTGGTCGAAACCATCGGGGCGGGCGAGGTAGGCCTTCTGGTCCTTGGGGGCGGCGCCTCCCGTCTTTTGCAGGCGCTCGGCCAGCCACGACGGGTTTTTGTCGGGGTCGGTCAGCGCGGGCAGCGAGCGATCGAGCTGGGCCTTGCCATAGACTTCAAGGTAACCCGGCACCACGAGCACCTTGCCGTTGGTCCGGAAGTTGTGACCGGCAATGGTCGTCGTGCGCTCGGTTTCGTCGAACTCGGCCGGCGGATAGAAAATGGCCATGAAGCGGCGGGCCACGAAGTCGAAGATCTTTTGCTCGTCGTCGCGCAGCTTCCCGGGCTTTTGACCGGTCGGGATGATGGCAAAGTGGTCTGTGACCTGTGCGTTGTTGAAGATCTTCTTGTTGGGCTTCACCCAGTTGTTCTTCAGCACGCGCTCGGCGATATCGCCGTAGATTTCTGTCAGGCTGCCGAGGGTTTGCTTGACCGTGGGAATGTAGTCTTCCGGCAGTGCGCGCGAGCTGGTGCGCGGGTAGGTCAGCACCTTGTGCTTTTCGTAGAGCGCCTGGGCGATCTGGAGCGTGTGGTTCGCCGAATAACCGAAGCGTCCGTTGGCTTCGCGCTGCAGGGCCGTGAGGTCGAACAGACGGGGCGCGCTTTGGCGGGTGCGCTTGCGGGTGTCTTCGGCGGTGGCCCAGGCGGCCTTGGCGAGGTCGGCCACGACGGCTTCGGCTTCTTCCTTTTTCCAGAGACGGTCGGCCTTGTCGTGCGTATCGTCCTTGCGCACGGTTTCGGCCTTCTGGAAGTAGCCCTGGTAATCGCCCTCGGTCACGTTGAACTGGCCGAGGATGCGCCAGTAGGTGCGCGGTTTGAAGGCGCGGATCTCGAGCTCGCGCTGGAGCACGATGGAAAGGGTGGGGGTCTGCACGCGGCCGACGGTTGCGACCTGACGGGCGCGGCCAAACATGCGCTTGGTGATGGCGCGGGTGCCGTTGATGCCGATCAGCCAGTCGGCTTCGGAGCGGCTGCGGGCGGCATCCTGCAGGCCCTGCATCTGCTCGGCGCTGCGGAGGTGGTTGAAGGCCTCACGGATGGAGTCCTTGGTCATGGACTGCATCCAGACGCGGCGGAATGGCTTCTTGCAGTTCGAGACCTGATAGATGTAGGTGAAGATCAGCTCCCCCTCGCGCCCGGCGTCACACGCGTTGTAGATCTCGGTGACGTCCTTGCGCTTGATCAGCTTCTCCAGATACTTGAGGCGATCCTTGCTGCGCTTCTCCTCGATGGGCTTGAGCTGGAAGTCGCCCGGGATGATGGGCAGCTCGCTGAGGCGCCAGAAGCCATAGCGCTTCTTGTCGATGTCTTCGGGCATGAAGAGCTCCACCAAGTGCCCGGCGGCAGCGGCGATCACGTATTCATCTCCTTCAAAGTGATCGTCTACCTTCTTGCATCCACCCAATGCGCGGGCGATGTCTTGTGCGACACTTGGCTTCTCGGCTATGACCAATTTCTTCATGATAAAACAAGGATGAAGCGCGTCCCGTGGCGGACGCGCTTCGCTATGGAAGGACAAACTATAGATTCTATGAGTGGGAATTACCCGAGCTGAGCCACGACGGAATCGAGGTCTTGCAGCAGCTTCTGGATCGTGGCTTCCGTTTCATCGCCCATGTTGGAGATGCGGAAGGTCTTGCCCTTCAGCTTGCCGTAGCCGCCGTCGATCACGCAATTGTGCTTTTGCTTGAGCAGCTTGTTGAGCTGCGAAAGGTCCCAGCCCTTGTCGTTCTTCACGCAGTTGAGGCTCTTGGAGCCAAACTCTGCGGGCGGCAAGAGGGACAGGCCGTGGCGCTCCACCCAGGCGCGGACCATCTGGTTGAGCTTTTCGTGGCGGGCGTAGCGGTTCTCGACGCCTTCAGCTTCGATGTCTTCCAGCTTGCTGCGCAGGGCGTAGATCAGCGGGATCACCGGAGTGGAGGGCGTCATGCCCTTCTCGTGGTTCTTGTGGAATTCTTCGAAGTCGAAGTAGTAGCCACGGTCGGGCAGCTCCTGGCAACGCTTCAGCGCACGCTCGCTCACGCTGAGAAGGGCGAGGCCGGGGGGCAGGGCGAGGGCCTTTTGCGAGCCGGTCAGCATCACGTCGATGCCCCATTCGTCCTTGAGGATCGGAAGCACGGAGAACGAGCTGACGGTGTCGACCACGCTCATCACTTCCGGGAACTCGCGAAGGACTTCCATGATCTCCTTCAGCGGGTTCATGGTGCCGGTCGAGGTCTCGTTGTGAATGATGGTGATGACGTCGTATTCGCCGGTCGAAAGCTCCTTGCGGATATCTTCCGGGTCGAGCGGCGTGCCCCATTCGTATTGCAAGGCCTTGGCTTGCTTGCCGCAGCGCTGGGCTACGTCAAACCACTTGTCGGAAAATGCGCCACTGCAGCAGTTCAGCACCTTCTTGCGGCACAGGTTGCGCAGGGAGCCTTCCATGACGCCCCAGGCACTGCTGGTGGAGAGGTAAACCGGATCCTGGGTGTAGAACAGCTTCTGCAAGCTGGGCTGCACGGCTTGGTAGAGGGCGACGAAGTCGGCGCTGCGGTGCCCGACGACCGGGGTCGTCATGGCCTGGTAGGTTTTGGCCGATACTTCGATAGGACCGGGGATAAACAGCTTATAGCTCATGTATACCTTGGTAAATGCTCTGTAAATCGAGGTCGAACAGGCAGACCCTCGAGCGGATTGCGCTCAAGAGGGGGTGTATCTGGTTAAAACGAGCCTCTTCTGCGAGCGTCAAGGGGAATCCGAGACTTCCTTGTCGATCGTATCCATGCGTGCAGATACATTCATACGTCCTTTTTCGCTGAATCCTTGTCGTTTGGGCGCGGCAGCGACGGCGGGCGCTCCTTGAAAGCATGCCCTCAAGGAGCCGGACAAAAGAGCGGCATTCGATGGGAGAATGCCGCTCGGTAATGATGGAAGGCTTAGAAGGTGCCCTTGATGCCCAGCGTCATCTGCACCCCGAACTCCTCGCGGCGTTCCAGCATCTTCAGGCCATAATCTTCCAGCTCGTTTACCCGGTCTTGCGGGTCGCCGAAGATATTGCGCGCGCTGAAGAAGATCGTGGCGTGACGCGAGGCGGCGTATTCAAGGTCTACGTCAACGTGCTCAAATGGGTCGTAGTACTGGAACAGGTTGTAGCCGGTGCCGTCGTCGTTGATTTCCGAGATCCGGTTCAGGAGTTCCTTCCCACGGTGGTTATATTTCACCCGCACCGTGACAGGGTGCATCTCGTAGGTCACGCCGAAGTTATAAGTCCGCTTGATGAAGCCCTCCAGGTCATCGTATTCGCGGTCCGAGCCAAAGTTGCCCTTCGTTTTGAGGAACGTGCCGTTGGCGAAGACGGTGAAACCTTGAGCCCAGCCAGGCAAGTCGGCCAAACCCGAAAGCGGAAGCTGAGCGCCCAGCTCGATCCCGTCGATCTTGGCATCGCCCCGATTCACCTTTTGACTGATGGTGAAACCTTCATATGCATCGGAGAGGCCCAACCTTTCGAGATTTTCAAGCGTCGAATCGACAGGAGCTGTTCCAATGTACTGATCGATCTTCTTGTGAAATAGCCCGAGCGTAAGCGCGCCCCCAAAAGGCGTATAGTATTCGAGGGACAGGTCGAAGTTATCCGCGAACTGGGGCTCAAGCTCAGGGTTAGTCAGGTCGAGCGTCTCTTCTTCCAGATCCACGTCAGTTGACGGTATGATCTCAGAGAAGTTGGGGCGCCCAATGGTCTGGGCATAGGCCAGACGCAGCACCAGATTGTCTGTCACATCCAGTTTGGCGGCTACACTGGGATAAAAGTTGTCGTAGGAATTATCGGATTTATACGGGTCGTAGGTGTCTCGGTCTGGATCGTAAGCGAGACCGTCTCCCTTAAGATCCGTGTATTCATAGCGAACGCCTGCGACCAAAGTGAGGCGCTCCTGCCACGTATTATATTCGGCCATCGCATAGGCGGCGGTGATGGATTCCTCGACCTCGAAATCACCATTGGCCGTTTCTTGGGCATTGGCCCCGGATCGATCGGTGGAGCCGCGGGTTTCGATGAAGTCTCCGCGGTTGGCCAGGTAGAAGTCGTAGATCTTCTCAAAATCAGGCCAAGCCATTGCTGGCAGGCCATAGCCCGGGCTTTCCGGCGAGTAGACTTCGTTGAGAAACTGGCCGCCAATCGCTGTGGTATTGTTCCGATAGAGCAAGCGCGTCCGTGGAGCGAAAACATCCCGGTTTTGGCGCTGCCAATGCAGGCCGCTTTTCAGCGCCAATCGATCGTCACCAACCTTGAGGAAATACGTGCCATCGGCCTTGCCGCCCATGAAGGTATCCGTGCTGTCGAAGTCGCGGAAAGCTGTTACTTCGTCCAGGAAGTAGTTGTCGAGGCTGCCTGCTCCCAGGTTCGGCAGCTCATTGCCGTTGGCGTCGGTGACGCTGATCTGAGGCTTGGCGTCGTAGTGCCCATTGGTGTCACCATAGCCGCTCAAGGTGATGTAGCCGGGGACGTCGTAGCTCAACGTGGCAGATTCGACGTAGCCCGAGGCGGCCGAATCGTAGTGGTTGGTTGCATGCGAGTAGAAGCCGCCGACCTTGTACTCGAACTGGTCGCCGAAGTGCTTGAGCTCGAAGTCGGTATGGACGGTATCGCCGTACTTGTCGCGCCAAGAGCCGCCGTAGTCGATATCGCCTCCGCCCAGCTTAGAAGTTACGCTGGTGGCGGTGGGCAAAGTGCCTGAAGTAATGTCTGCCCGCTCGTCGATGTTGGTGTCCCAGGTGATGTTGGTGTTGCGAAACTCGGAGCTGTAGTAGTTATACTGCAGGCTGGCCGACAGAACCGTATTGTCGTTCACGCGATAGTCGCCCTTCACACTGCCCGATTGCCGGTTGGTGAATTTGGGGCCATCCTGAACTGTGTAGCGGCGCACAACTGGGATCGGGTCTGCCACGCCCTTGCGGAATTCGGGATACTCCCAGCGGATATTGGAGCGCTGCTGAATATTGAATTGGTTGTTGTTCTTGTAAGCGAAGATCAGGCCGAGATTCCCGTCCATATAGACGTCGGAATAGTGGAAATCGAGGCCGGGCCAGATCTTGTAATGATCCTCGTTGCCCCAGCCAGGCGTCTTTTTGAGCGTGAATTCTTCGCTGTTGGCGCTGAGGTAGACGCTGTATTTGACTTCGCGCCCTTCACGCTCGAAAGCGCTCTTGGAAACGAGGTTGACTCGACCGCCGATCGTATTGGCAGGCATCTCGGCTGTTGGCACCTTGATGACCTCGATGCGCTCTACGTTGTTGAGCGACACTTGCTCCAGCTCAAATTGGCGGTTGGAGCTGCTGGAAGAGGCGCTGGCCATCTGGTTACCGTCGACGGTAACCTGCGTCAGGTTGGCCCCGAGGCCGCGGACTTCGATGGTGCGAGCGTCGGCCGCAACGTAGTCGATACTGATGCCGGGCAGGAATTTCACGAACTCACCGATATTGCCTTCGGTTACATTGCCGAAGGCGCCGGAGTCGACCACCGTGCGCGCGGTATCAGAGTAACGCTGTACATTCAAAGCGGCGGCGATGGCGTCGCTTTCGCCTCGTACTTCGTAGGCTTCCAGCTCAAAGACCTCGTCCTCTTCTGCCCGGGTGGCAGCCATGCTGCGCAAACTGACATTGAGGCGTTCGGGGCTGGAAGAGTCGACGGCGACCGTTTCCGGGTAAAAGCCCGTGGAGCTGACCACCAGATTTACGTTGCCCGACGGCACACCGCTGAGGCGGAATTCACCGTAATTGTTGGTGAGCGTGCTGATGTTGGTCCCTTCTACCTGCACGCGGGCTCGGTTCAGGTATTCGCGGGTGGCCACATCTTGAACCCGTCCGGTAACGGTAGTCGTGGCAGGTTGCGCCCAGACGATGCAGGGGGCGAGGGTCGTGAACAGGGCGAGAGACGGGCGGATCGTTTGGCCAAGCAGTGGCCATACACGACCGCGCCAGCGGGTGTTTTTTGATGTAGACATAGTTAGGGTAGTAGGTGGTCTGACTGGGTCAGATTTTGATGGAGACAATTTTGGGGATTCTTGGCTCGATCAATGCATGGGGAGTAGCGTCAGTCTGTAACGTGCTTATCAGCTATGGATATTGGACCTAAAAGCAATGCTTTAAAGCATGGATGGTTGTATTTTTGGCATGGGAAGATGGTGACCTGTAGTGATGCATTACACGTCTTGAGTGCTTTTCATATCTTAGATGGGGCTAATTTTTGAACCTTCCTGGGTGATGTTTGACTGGAGGGGTAGCCTGTCGCTTGCTGTAGTTTAATCTGTTGATTATGAGGTATAAGGACGATTGTTATGGGGATTTGTATGCAATCGGATGATACAATATGTATGCAAAAACAGACCGCGCGATGCTATTACCTAGTGGAATCCGACTGATGTAGTGGAGCAGCCGTAAGGAATCCGAAAAAACCGTGATTAAAGAGCCCGAGGCTCGCGTGGATAGCCTCACATGGAGATGGCTTCGATGCTGAATTCTTCATGTTAACCGTTCACGTGTTTTGCTGAACCAAAGGATGTTTTTACATGCCGCAGGCGATGTTTTCAGGTTCCAATGGGATTGGGTAATAAGGCTTGGTGGTTGAACCCTGTCTTCTGGTCCTATTCTTAAATACAGCTTGCACCATTTCGGCTTTTAACACCCTGCTGAAAAAGCGCTTTGATCAGAGGTTGAGGCAGTAACAAGTAACGTGCGATGAAACAGCTGGAGCGTCTCTGGCCCGGTTTTCGGGCTTTTTCTTGTAATTTGGGTAGCGCGGGGCGAGGGCGGCGGCGTTAGCCTGCCGCCAGCGTGGATCTGGGCGGATCGCTGGTGGAGTCGGCGAGGAGTTTGGCCATGCGCACGAGGTTGCAGGCGGCGGCGACGAGTTGGGCCTGGAAGTGCGTGCGTTCGACGCCGCGGTAGCGGGTTTTGCGGAAGGCACCGGTGGTTTTGATCCAACCGAAGAGGTTTTCGATGCGCTTTCGGATGCGTTGGCTGACACGATAGCCGGGGTGGCGGGTGGTGCGCCCGTCGAGCCCCGGGGTCCTGCGGCCCTTGACCTGCGCCACGTGCGGGGCGATCTCGCGCTCGCGGCACGCGCGCACAAACTGCTGGTTATGGTAGCCGCGGTCCGCGCCGACGGTGCGAGGCTCAAAGCCGCGCATCGTCAGCTCGTCGAGTTGCTCCAGCGCGACTTCATGCTCCGTGCAGCCTTTGCCGACCGCCGAACGCACGTCGAAGAGCACGCAGAGCCCGTGACGGTTTTCCATCACCGCATGCGCGCCAAAGCAGAGCTGGGCGGCGCTGCCGGCGCTCTTCTTGAGCAGCTTCGCCTCCGGGTCAGTCTTCGATCCGTGGGTCTGGTTCGAGCGCTTTTGCCCCTTGAAGTCCGCAAAGCCGCCGGGGCCGCGTCCTTCATCGTCCTTTTCATCCTTCGGGCGGAAGCTCTTCATGCTCGCCCACGCCTCGATCAACGTGCCGTCCACGCTGAAATGCTCGTCGCTGATCCAGTCGTGCGAGCGCGCCAGCTCCACCACTTCCAGCAAAAACAGCTCCGAGGCATGGTGGCGCAGCAGTCGATCCGCATTCTTCGAGAAGGTCGACGCGTTGAAACTACCCTCGCTCGGGTTGAGGTCCAGAAACCACTGGAAAAGCAGGTCGTAGCGCAGCCGTTCGCAGAACTGGCGGTCACTACGCACGCTGTAAAGCGCGCACAACACCTTCGCCTTCAACAGCCGCTCTGGCGGAATCGACGGGCGCCCCAGCTCCGCATACATCTGCTCGAACTCATCCTCCAGCTCCACCAAAACCGCGTCCACCAGCTGCTTGATCCGGCGGATCGGATGCTTCGCCGGAATCAACGACTCCAGGTTGATCAACGCCACCGCATCCAACTGTCTCGACACCTTACCGCGCATACCCACAGCTTATCTATGCCGCTGCCCCGGAAAAGGACTTTTTCAGCAGGGTG